>CAYGGQ010000076.1:0-4814 GCA_964349535.1 uncultured Gammaproteobacteria bacterium
GCATAATTCACGGCCGCGGCAAAGGTGCCATTGCCATTGTTAAGGAGAATGGAGACCGTATTTGTATTTGAGTTCGTTACAGCGAGGTCCATGTGACCATCGCCGTTCACATCGCGGGCATAGACGGACCATGCACCGTCCCCCGTTGGATAATTTACGGCCGCGGCAAAGGTGCCATTGCCATTATTCAAAAGAACGGACACATGGTCGCTGTAATAGTTCGCTACGGCCAAGTCAGAGTATCCGTCCCCATTAAGATCGGCCGCAAAAACCGTAGCGGGCCCGCTCCCCACGGCATAATTCACAGCCGCGGCAAAGGTGCCATCGCCGCTATTAAGGAGAATCGAGACATTGCCGCTACCATAGTTCGCCGTAGCAAGATCCCTGTCGCCGTCATTGTCAAAATCGGAGGCAAAAATCGAGCGGGGGCTACTACCCACGCCATAGGAAACGACCGGTGAAAAAGCCGCGTCAACACGAATAGGCGTCTTGGATGAAATCACATATGCCGTGATGGCAAAGAGCCATCCAACAACAAGCAAAGGCGCGGCACGAAAAAACAAGCGCCTGACAGAGCGCGCCTTGGCTCGAGAAATATTGGGCATAGAAAGAAGCTGTTTGGAAAACAGCAAGTAACGCTCACTCAAGTATATACCCGCAGACGTCGCCGTTCAATCAGGAAAAGATGGAATCACTTCTTTGAGTTCAACAGGTCGGACATCGGAACTTTTGCGACCAAGAGGAGGTAGATGATCTCGAGGATACCGGCCGTGTTCACCAACAGGAGAATCAAAAACCACCAACCTTGCTTACGGCGCGCCGCATGCCATAACGCCAGTCCCTTCCACACAATGCTCCACACAACGAAAGCGATAGCCACCAACACAATTACGCGAATTCCGCTCGATAGTGGAATTCCTAGCATCTGATTCACAATGGCATAATCTGATTGGATTGGGTTCATAGCTGTAGCTTACGCCTCTATCGAGAAAAGGCGAAAACCGCCCGAAAGGGCGGTTTTACTATAGCGAGCCACTTGAGCTAGATGCTCAACTCTGGCATCAACTATGCGAACTTTGCCAGCAACAGCATTGAAGTAACGGCCAACACGATGCCCATCCATTCAAGCGCATTCAGATGCTCTCCAAAGAATATGACACCCGCAAAAACAAGAAACAGGATAGAGGACACGCCGTACAGAACGCCGATCGTTGATAGTTTTAGCGTTTTCATCACGAAGAACCAACCGAAAATCGTCGATATATAAACGAGCGTTCCCAACACAAACCACTTCATATCCACATAAGCCGGACCCTGGCCTGCCTTCTTCATGAAAGCATCGGCTATGACACCGACCAAGCCTAGACCGATGGCGACGAGAGAAGAAACCAGAACTGAATTCATATCGTGATCTATGATAGCAAAAATCGGCTGTACTGAAAGACCCACAACAAAACCGCCCTTCCGGGCGGTTTTGTTTTGGCGGAGAGGGTGAGATTCGAACTCACGGTAACCTTGCGGCTACACTGGATTTCGAGTCCAGCGCATTCGACCACTCTGCCACCTCTCCGGAAACAATTTGTCTACATCCCTTCAGCTCTGCTGAGGGCATCCCGATATTGCTGCCGCATCAATCTACGCCCTTCTGTCGTCTTTAGGAAGTCCTCTCTACGAACTGCATCACTCGTGCAGTGATACGCCTCGTAACCTACCAGGTGCACCGGCCGGTATGGTCTTGTCGAAGCCACCTCGCCATTCGTGTGCTCTAAGAGTCTTCGTGCAAGATCCGTTGTGCTGCCTTTGTAAATATCGCCACTGGAAAGACGAAGTAGGTAGACGTAATGCATAGGGTGTCCAGCGTCAGGTCATCCGACCTGATGAACATTCGACTTGCCAGGTCGCATGACCTGGTCACTCTGTTTATCCGGTCGGATGACCGGACCACCTCTCCAAACTGCGGCAGTATTGTTGCGCGGAACGGCTTTTTTTTCAAGTCCCCGACTAGGCCAACGTCATGCTACTCATGCGTGCCTTCACGCGCGCTTTGAGAGGGAGCTCCAAGCGGAACGTAGACCCCTTCTTCTCCACGGACTCAAACGACACGTGCCCGCGCAGCTCCTCTACGAGTCGTTTTACGATAAACAGACCGAGTCCCGTGCTCCCTGTCCCCTTGGGGGCGTTACTTGCACGAAAGTATTTTTCAAAAATATGCACCTGATCCTGCGCCGGAATACCCCGACCTGTATCCCGTACCTCGAACAGGATTTGATCTTTCCCTTGGCGTGTCGCAGACACATAGACACGTGCACCTTCCCGTGAATACTTAACCGCGTTCGAGATGAGATTTTGTAGGATCACGCGAAGCAAGTTGGGATCAGTCTCGATCACCGGCAACTCGTCCTCTGTGTGAATGTCGAGATGAATTCCCCTGCGCCGAACGTCGAGACGAAGATCCTGGATCGAATCCTCGATGACCTTAGGTACGTCCACCGACGACGGTTCCACCCCATACGCGCCTTTTTCGACGCGTGAGGCATTGAGCAAGGTATTCACCATCAGGCGCATGCTGGTACTCGCAACGTCCATCTCCTCGAGGGCCTCGCGTTGCTTCTGATTGAGCTCGCCGACGGTACCAGAGAGGAGCAGTTCGAGGAGCCATCGATATGCCGCAATCGGGGCCTTGAGCTGGTGGGAGGTGATGTGAAAGAACTCGTCTTTGACGCGCTCGACCGCTCGCGCCTCAGTCACGTCGCGAATCACGATACCGACACTTTGCAACTGGCCCCGTGATCCACGAACCGGAAAACTATGTACATCCAATGCAAGGAGCGTGCCATCGGGACGCTTCACATAGATATCATTTTGTGACGAGATCTTTCCCGTTCGCGTGGTCATGACTCCCGGCAAACGCTCGGTTGGATACGGGGTCCCGTCATCCTTGACCAAGGAATAATCCCTGACGACCGTGACTGGTGTTGGATGTGTTGCAGTCCCCGGTCCAAGAATACGACGTGCTTCACGATTCATGAAAAGGCCCTCTCCCTTTGTATCCGTGATACGAACACCAACGGGGAGTCGCTCAAGCAACGATGAAAAAAGGGTAAGTTGCGCCTGAAGTGAGACCTGTGCCTTCCGGAGCTCAACCGTCATCGATTCCGCTAAACGTTCGGCACGTGCACGTGACGTGATGAGCGAAAGAATGAAAAGCAGCAAGATTGTGGTTAGGAGAAGACCCGCACCCAAGACCAGCCAAGGCGCAGAACGATCAAAGGGGGTGAGAGCATAGCTTGGATCAATCACATACTCGATCCCCCAACGACGCCCCCAGTTTTCAAAGGTAGTCGACTGAATGACTTTTTTAGGATCTGGGACGAGACCCCATGAACCCCAAAAAAACATGGGCTTCTCCGCTCCGCTGACCGTTTCTTTGATACGTAAAGCGAATCCTTCTACCTGATCTACGGAAGCAAAAATTGTTTGAAATACTCCAGGCGTCTTGAAGTACGCTACGACGTAGCCACGCACGAATTGTTGACGATCGGCGAGCGTACGTGTGACCGCCCCTTTTTGATACACGGGGAGAGCGATGATGAATCCTTCTTCACCGTCAAAGAGCGTAGAGACAGCGGACACAACCGGTTGGCCTGCATCACGCGCCCAATCCAACGTATCTGCGTACACCGGATTTGCGCTGAGATCGAACGCAAGATACTGCTCCCAACGATCGGGAGGGTTCAGATACTTGGTGAGCACATACACGCCCTGTTCTTTGGGCTCAAGCTTCTCTAAATGAGCAAGCACGGACTCGGAGACCAATGGATCTTCTTGAAGCGCCTGGATGTAAGCTGTGCGTTGCTCGGCTGATACAACGTCGTGATACGCGATGCTGAAGGCTCCCGGAAAGCGTTGTTCCAAATCGACCCCTTGGAAGAAGGCACGCCACTCCTCGCGCTCAACCTCGCGGCTCGCGTCAAACAATCCGCGTGCTCCGTAGAGCGCGTTCACGTAGGTATCGAAGTTCTCCTTGAGGATCACTTCAACGCTGTTGATGTGCGTTTCAGCCACCTGCGACTGTCGTGCGCGAAGGTTGGCCTGGGTCGTGATTGCCAAAACAACGCTCACACTTACAAGAGCAATGCCCAAAGCCCCGAGCACGAACGCCTGAAAACCTCGTTTACGTATAGAACGAGTCATCGTCCTCCATCATACCACGCGAGGCGCCTTTATCGCGGAAATATATATCAAAAACCAGAACAGAATGGCTAAATCATTTTTCAAATAGGGCACGTCGACAAGGCCGTGGATCACGAGAGCGACGAGCGGTGCGCAACGCATAACGCACAACGCGCTTCGTCTGAGCTCAGTGTCGAAGACATAACGTCTTTCATGATTTTCGCTACGCGCTACGCGATATGCGTTACGCATCCAGGTGACAATGATCCACGTAAAGACGAGCAACCCCGGGAGACCTGTCTCGCTCCAAAGATTCAATACGATGTTGTGCGGGTACTGAAAAATTTCGATGGCCGTGGCGCGATGATAGGGCTTGAAGACGGTCGGGTAACCACCGAACCCCGCTCCGAGAAACCAATGGTCTTTGAGCATGTCGCGCGTCTCACGCCAGATGAACAAGCGCACCTGGCCAGACCAGCTCTGGAACGTGAGCTCTTTGACCACGGGCTCTCGAACCTGTGGGACAACGAGAAGAAGAGCGAGGCCGATCGCGGCGACGGTCACAGCCACGACGCGCGTTCGTTTGCTCCAGGCAAAGAGACACAGGCCGACCGTCACAAGTAGCGCGAGCACTCCCCCAT
>CAYGGQ010000077.1:0-2733 GCA_964349535.1 uncultured Gammaproteobacteria bacterium
GCAAGCCACGATTCCACAAAAGTTGCGCTTGAACCGTCGACGTGACGCCGAACTCCACGTCCGTTCCTGTCGGACAGGTTGGTGCCATTTTCCAGCGCTTTTCCATGATGAGGTATCATCGCGACTACTCAACGAAGATGGAAGAGAACGTCAAGACTGGAACATAAAAAAACAGCCCCATCCCGAGTGACCTCGGGGTGGGGCTAAAGAAAGAACCTACAGTGTTTGCGTCTGTGTGGTCGGCTGGCCCAACAAGCGGCGAGCCTTGGCCCAGAGCCGATAAGCATCGGCATCACAGGGCATGAACTGCAACGCATCGGCGACGGCGAAAATGAAGCCATACACGCGCAGAGTCACGATCAGCAGATAGATACGGGCTCGATCGAGCTCTGACCAACCCGTAAACTTCGCCCCCTCTGCCTCCTCGAGCTCATGCTTGAACCGTAGCCGGATCGCATCCACGGCAGTGTCCGTTGAACCGATCGTAAGAGCTGTGTGCAACTCCTCTGCCGTCTTGAGTGCGGGAGGAGTTTCAGCCTTGAGTGCCATGTTGACAGACGAACCGAGAGGAGCGACGAACGCCTCGGCTACCTCTTCCACGTCATCGATGCCATCCTTCGCATCAGACAGGTCCACCGACGCGGCCATGCCTCTCGTGGCCGAATCGCCCAAGGAATCCCCCGACAAATAGGCGGCAGGTGCGGCACCCTTCATCAACTGACTTCCACCCCCGCGGGTCCTCCTACGTACCGGCGAAGCAGACATGGCCGCCGGAACTGCCGACGCGATCATCGGCCCACCGTGCTTATCCGCGAAGGAATAGAGGACCTGATTCGTTGGACGTGACTCTGCCATCCGTCGTAGATGAGAGGCTCCCAGGTTCTGCTGCCTTCCCATCTCCCAGGTATCCGGCAACATGGTTGGTACCACGACCTGTACGGGCGCCTCCCCCGGCTGTTCCTTAGTCGCAATCACGACAAAAGCCGTGGTCGGTCCAAGAACCCCGTAGCGACTGGAGAGCTCCGTCTGCTGCCGCGCATCCACCAGTTCGCGGATACGGTTGCGCGCCCACAATCGTGCGCCCATGCGTGACGTTTCCTCATCTGGCACCTGCACACGATGCTCGATCGAGGTTCCATCGATATTGCGTCCCGCGATGCGGAAGCTCCCGATAGGTTCGCGAGAACGAATGACGATAGTCGTCGGCTGATCGGTATAGAGATCTGCCAAACCAACCACCTCTGCCTCTCGTGGCAAACCGACGAGCTCAACGCTCCGAAGCACCGGTCCTAGAGCCATGCCCGCGATCAAACGAGCAGCCCCATCAAAGGACTCGCCCGGACGAAGCCATGCATTCCCACCGCCGGTTTCCCTGGCCACGGACTTCAAAAAAGCATCGTTGACCGCCGAATCCAGGCCGATGCCATGGATACGAACTCCGGGATTGGCCTGAAACGTTCTGCTGTCCGTTTGTCCGTCGGAGATCAGGATGATGGAACGCTCCCGATCATCCGTAGCTTCGCCGAACATCTGCATGACGCGCGTCAGCGCTTTACCCGTGTACGTACCACCGCCCGCGACAAGCGCGCCAACGGTCTGCCGATGTTCATCTCCGATGGGCGACAAGCGCACCCGTTCCATCGGATCATTGCTGAAAACGACAATCCCAACCCGCGGCGGCAAATCCAAGCTCGATAGACGATCGAGCACCTTCGTCGTCACTCGCTTGAGCCCATCAAGCTTCGCGCCCTGCATGCTTCCAGAAACATCCAGGAGGAGCACGATGTCAGCCGGATAGACCGGCGGAGTACCTCGACCGGCCATAAGCTGGAGCGTCACGAACGACTCGACCGGACCTTCGGACGGCGTGAACAGCGTCCGATCCACCTTGATCGTCGGCTGCTTCTCGCACGTCTCGTAGACCACGATGAAATCACGGTCAGGCGCGATATCCAACGCACGAATCCTAAGACGTGTGCCCGCGGGCAGATGTCCTTCGGACACGACGTCCGGATGCGAAGGGCTGGATACCTGGGCGTCAAAGCCCGGGGTCAGCAGGATCTCGATGGAAGCACGGTACGGGACATCCACCACAACAGGTGGTGTCACCCGACTTGCATCCGGTACCTCATCCGTGTCTGGCGACGTTCCCGTTCCTGCGTGACCGATCGGTGTGCCAGGAATGAAACGTGGAGCGACCGTGAGCGGCAAGATAAACCGTCCGCCACCCTGCCACAACACCGGCATGGAAAACGTCATCACGACCTCAATCTGTTCACCCGGCTCAATGCCGGCCACAGATGCCGTAAAGATATTCTCCCGCTCCTGCTCGACCAATACCGCGTGATGGCCTGCATCACGCGCGTCTTCATAGGCTTCGGTCGCCTGTTGACGCTCTCGAATCCGCGACGTAATTCGTCGCCGACCGATCTGCATCTGCACATCCTCGACCTGCGCATCTGCTGGCAAAGGAAAAACGAACTTGGCTTCGACCGGTCCTTCCAGATGATTGCCATAGCGCTGGGTCATGACGACCTGCGCCACGCTGCCAACCACGTCGGCTAGGATATCGATGTTCTGGAGCGGGATGAGCGAAGCACGTACTGCCTTGCTGGATTCTGGTTGCATGAGCCGTTCTCCTTGGTTTGTGAATTGTCAAAACAACAACGCACCGTAAACTGGTGTATCAAAAATTGAGAAGCGAGTCAAGCCGCGCAACTCTCCCCTCTTATC
>CAYGGQ010000077.1:2833-4779 GCA_964349535.1 uncultured Gammaproteobacteria bacterium
AACAACGTCGCGAGGATCATAAAAACAGCAAGGACGCGAGAGATGGCTTTGATAGTTTTTCTTTTCATAGTTCAGTGTAATTCACTATATGCCTTTTTTAATTAACCCTGAGCTTGTCGAAGGGCATAGTTTAACAGAGTTCACTATTATCCCCGACGTAATACTTTAATAAAAGCTGATGGCGGAATCTCTACGGCACCCTTCCCATGCTCCAGCATGCGCGCCTTCCCCTTTTTCTGTTTCTGCAACAACTTGGACTTACGGGAATAATCACCGCCCGACATTTTGGCGAGCACATCTTTACGAAACGCTGACAATCGTTCGGAAGCAATAATCTTTCCGCCCACGGCTGCCTGCAATTTTACCACAAATTGCTGACGCGGCAATTCCTCTTTGAGCGTTTCTACAATTTCCTTGCCTCGACGATACGCCTCGCTTTCGTGCAATAACGTTGCTAATGCCTCCACTTGCTCATCGGCGACGAGAATATTGAGGCGTACAACCGCGGCTGTACGGTACCCGAAAAAATCATAGTTCAAAGATGCATACCCAGCCGTCACCCCTTTTAACTTGTCGTAAAAATCTACGATCACCGAAGCAAGGGGCATGTCGTAATGCAAAATCGCTCGTTGACCATCCAAATATTCTGTCGTGGTGTAAATGCCGCGACGATCTTGTACCAACGCCATCACATTCCCCAAATATTCTTTTGGAGAAACAATATCGACTTTTGCCCAAGGCTCGCGCGTTTCTTGAATATGCGAAAGATCCGGAAATTCTCCCGGTGACTTAATCAATTTCATCACGCCGCTCGTCAACACGACTTCGTATCCGACAGACGGAGTGGTGATCACGACTTCCATGTCGAATTCACGCTGCAATCGTTCTTGCACGATTTCTAAATGCAACATCCCAAGCAACCCACAACGAAAACCAAATCCAAGCGCTGTTGAATGTTCCGGATCAAAGGAAAGCGCGGCGTCATTGAGTTTTAATTTGAGAATCGCATCGCGCAATTTTTCGTATTCACCACCGTCGATAGGAAAAATACCTGCATACACCATTGGCCGTACCTCTTTATATCCTGGTAACGGTTCGGCGGCAGACGTTCCCGCCGCAGCGATCGTATCACCAACACGCACCGAAGAAATATCTTTCAAACCCGTCACCAGATAGCCGATGTCACCCGCCTGCATCAAACCAGAATCGGTATGTTCGGGTTTCATGTAGCCGACTTCGAGCGCGTCTCCATCTGCTCCTGTTGCCAAAAAACGAATCGGTTGATTTTTCTTAATGGCACCATCCACACAACGTACATACGCAACCACCCCCTGATAGTCGTTGTACTTGGAATCAAAAATGATCGCGCGAAAAGGTTTGGTTAAGTCCCCTCGTGGCGACGGCACGTCTTTCACAATCCGTTCCAAAATCTTATCAACGCCTTCTCCTGTTTTTCCGGACGCGCTTAAAATTTCTTCGCGCTTGCAGCCAATCAACTGCATCAACTCTGCCGCGCGTCGTTCCACATCAGAATTTGGTAAATCAATTTTATTCAACACCGGAATGATGGTGAGGTTTTGTTCAATGGCTAAATACAAATTCGCAATCGTTTGCGCTTGAACACCCTGCGTAGAATCAACCAGCAACACGGCACCCTCAACAGCCGCGAGAGATCGTGACACCTCGTAAGTAAAATCTACATGACCTGGCGTATCAATTAAGTTCAATTCATAGGTCACGCCATCATTCGCGCGATAGTTCATCTTTGCTGGTTGCAACTTGATCGTGATCCCCCGCTCGCGCTCCAAATCCATCGTATCCAACAACTGTTCTTTCATTTTGCGTTTTTCCACCGTCCCCGTCATCTCAAGCAAACGATCGGCAAGCGTCGACTTGCCGTGATCAATATGGGCGATAATGCAGAAATTCCGAATACGACTTTGATC
>CAYGGQ010000078.1:0-4754 GCA_964349535.1 uncultured Gammaproteobacteria bacterium
ACGACAGAGACCGACGCAGCAGAGCTGCGGGGTATTGGACCCGGAGGTTAATAAAGAAACCCCCGAGGAACCTCGGGGGATGAGTGAGACGGCTAGGTGACCGGCCAGACGGGTAGGTGGCCGAGCGAGATCACGTCGGGGCGCTTGTCGCCCTCGGTGAAGACGACAGCTATACCCGCAACGGTGCCGCCGGCAGCACTGATGAGGCGCTCCAGAACGTCCTGGGTGGCGCCAGTCGAGATCACGTCATCGATTAGCATTACTCTGTGGTGGCGGAGACGTTCAACATCCGCGCCGTCGATGGCAAAGGTCTGGCGGCCACCAGTCGTCATAGTGGCGGGCGAGATATCGACGACGGGATCGAGCATGTAGGACTTGATGCCCTTGCGCGCTACGATGAGTGGTAGACCGCTTTCGCGTGAGATGACGTGCGCCAGTGCCAGTGATTTGCCGTCGGGCACGAGTAGGAAGTCGGGCGCGCTCACTCCGCCGAGGATGCGCTGTGCTAGATTCGTGCCCGCAACCTCGGTCAATGCGGTATCGCCGAGGATGTTGAAGATGGCGACATGGGTGCCGGATGGCATCCGACGGACGGGGAGATCGCGGGTGCAGCGGCTGATAGTGACGCGATGCGTACTCGGGATCTGATTGCCGGACATGGGGCCTCCTGGGAGGGTTTGGACGGGTCTTGGGAGCGAAAGGAACAGAACTGCAGTTTATGTGAAAAGAAGCTTTCTGTCAATGCAGGAAGGATCTCCACATGGGTTCAGAATAAGAAACACCCCTGATTTCAGCTAGAAAGAGGGGTGTTGAAAGTTACTGGCTTTGAAATGCTGCCCAGGCCTGACCGAGTACAAGCGTCGTCGGTGGGACCAAGGAGTCTATCCTACTCAATAGGCCGTTCGTGAGCAGGCTGTGTGGATCGGCGGCGTTTCCTCCGAGCTGCTCGGCGATGACAGCTCCTACCGTCACAGTCTGGAAGCCGCGCTGTTCCGCAATTCTGACATATTGTTCGGGTAGAAGAATGCCCTGTGAGGTCGAAAGCAGGACCTGACCGGAAGGAAGGATGGCGACGACCGCGGCGTATTCCACGGTTCGTGGGCCAAAGCCCGCCCATTGGACTCGTTCAATGCCATTTTCGATACCGATGCCGATCGACCCTTGGTGTAGACGTTGAGCGGCTTGTGCGCGCTCGAATGCCCCGGCGAGGATGGCTCTCATTCCTACGGGCTGGGCATCTTGCTGGGACGGTACGTTCTCGAAGTGGGTGCTATGAAAGTCCAACGTGGTTAGGTTGAGAGCATCCGCCGCACGCAGGACGGCCTCTCGTTTGATCCTGGATGTTGATCCGACCGCCAGAATGATCTTGGTCACGTTTTTCTCCTGTTTTGGACACCAGTTGAAAGGAGCGACGAGAGAAGAATATACAAGAAAATGCCAAAAAAGTCAACCCCAACTCATTTATCCCCAAGGCGGGATTTATAACGTGTGCTAATGTCGAAAATGTTCTTTCAAACAAGGAGAAGCGACCATGATATCCAAGGATAGTCCGCTTTTTTTGTGGAATCAGCTGATTTCAGTTTGGATGAGCGGGCAGATTGGTCTGCCTAAGGCTCAACGCTGGAAGACCTATGATACGGCCGAGCATGGCGGTATCCGTCATCAAGACTCGCTTCAACATTCCTACTCCATCATGGTATTGGCGCGAATCTTGATTCATTACCTGCGTCGTGAAGGGGTCAAGTTGGACAGCGAGTTTTTCCTCACATCGGTCATGCTTCACGATCACGGTGAAGGGGAGTTGGGCTTTGATGTCGTTTATATCGACAAAACGCCTAGCGATGATCTGAACGAATATCTAGCGTTTCGTAAGCGTTTTGAAACGCTTGAACCGGATCTTTACGCTGAATTTGAGCAGGCGTTCTTGCTGCAATTTGCGGCCAAGGATTCTGTGATTTTTCCGGATCAGGCACGTCGCGTGATGGCTAAGCTTCGCGAAGAACGGCCCGTCGAAATTCTGGCCTTCGAAGGATTGGAGCGTTGGGATTATCTGTTCTTTCCTTTGGAGCAATGGGCGGAGCGAGGCAATAAACGCATCCTGGTCCAGGTTCTACGGAATCAGATGCCGCACATGGATCGCATTGTTGGCGGATTGCCGGAGTTTGGTCGTGCGGTCTGGACGCAGGAGATTCGTGGTTGGTGCCAAACATTCCTCACCCAACATGAAGGCCAATGGGTTCAAGAAACGCGGGGGCGATAGATTACTTAAGGGTTTGTCAGACCATTGACAAAACCCTTATTTTATTGTATATTATATCGTTCTTTCTCATTCAACCCACGTTTTAGGAGGTTTTTCATGAAGATGCTCTGGGTCATCGCTGTGGTCCCGATCAGTCTCATTTGTAGTACGGCAGACGCTCGTCGACCGCTTGCCATGCGTATGAATAACCCGTGCGCGATTACGTATCGGCACACCAACGCTCCGAAGGATTACGTCACACGTGCGGTACGGTTGGCGAAAGAGAGCGGTTTTCGCGCGACGCCTGGAGACAAGGATCTCTATGGCAACGTTGTTGCTGAATTCAGGCGTTGGTCAAGCGGGGTCGAGGTTTGTCGCTTGTTCCTGCTCGACATGTATCCGGAATACGAGATCGAGGACATGATCCGTGTCTGGAGTGGTGGCCACAGCCACCGAGACTACACGGCCTACGTGACGCGACGCGCTCGCGTCCATCCGCGTTGGGTGGTCAAACTGGTTTGGAAATCTACTCTGCGCCGCATCATTCAAGCGATGTCCGAGTGGGAGGCTGGCTGCACCCAAGGCGGAGAAATCGAGACCGCCTCACTCAAGCCGCCCTGTTGAAATCTACCTTCGAGACCCTGTATAAATACACAGGGTCTCTTGTTATCCAAAAATCTTGACAAAAATCCATTTTTGTTCTATTTTTATCGATCCTTCCTGATTGTCTCGAAGGACGACAAAAGTTCTTTTTAACGAAATTCTAACAAGGAGAGTGAAAATGTCGCGCAAAGCCGCAATCCTCTTGTACTACAAGTCGATGGAAAATGTGGCGAAGCGAATTCATGATGAAGTTGATCATCGTATTCAACTCGTCGAGATTTCCTGGAACCGATTTCCGGACCAGTATCCGGATCTCATGATTCAGCAGATTGGCCTACTCGAGCGAGCAGACGTCTGTTTTCTCGCGGACTTCTATTCGCCGATGAACATCTTTGAGCAGCTGAGTGCGATCTATACGATCGCCAGGGCTCGCGTCAACTCTTTCAAAATCCTTCTGCCCTATTTCCCCACAGGAACGATGGAGCGTGTGGATACGGAGGGTCAGGTCGCGACCGCAGCAACACTGGCGCGCATGCTGTCCAACACACCGCATACGGCAAGCGGTCCTGCTGAACTGGTCATCTACGACATCCATGCTCTGTCCGAAAGATTTTTTTTCGGCGACGGAGTGATCCCGTTCTTCAAGACAGGGACTAAGCTTCTCAAGGCGCGTCTCACGGAGGAACAGGACGTGGCTCTCGCGTTTCCGGATGAAGGGGCTTGGAAGCGCTTCAAGGTCATGTTTTCTGAGAAGCAGTTCGAGCACCCAATCATCTGCAGCAAGGTACGCGGGGCCGATGGTCAGCGGATGGTCACCATCAAGGAAGGGGATCCGCGAGGCAAGCACGTCGTGATCGTGGATGATCTGATTCACAGCGGCGGGACGTTGATCGAATGTGCCAAGGTTCTTCTTGCCGCGGGCGCCGTCAAGGCAAGCGCATATGCAACCCACGGTGTTCTGGAAAAAATGGCCTGGCTGAAGTTCATCGACGGACCTTTTCATAGGGTTTGGATCACGGATTCCTGTCCGGAAAGCTCGGAGAGCATCAACGGTAAAGGTCCTTTTGAGGTGCTTTCGCTCGCACCGTCCCTCGCGCGAGCCATCCTCGCCTAGTCCGTTTAGTCCTTCGGCCCCGATGGTCATCGGGGCTTTTCTTTAGTCGGTCACACGAGGTGGTCGACTGAAGAGAAACGAACCTTTTACAACAGAGGAAAAAATGAAGACCAAACGTATTGCTCTCTACGGCGGCAGCTTTAACCCACCTCGATCGGACGTGCGTGAAATTGCGCGCATGCTCGCTCGTGACTTCGATCAAGTCAAATTGATCCCGTGCGGTCCCCGGCCCGATAAGTCCTCGACCAATGACATCGCGCCGCTCCATCGTGCCGTTATGCTCGACAAGACCTGTCGTGGTTTGCCACGTGTTCGCGTGGAGCTGTTTGATCTCGAGCAGTCGACGTTCACCAGAACGCAGCAGCTTGAACAACGCTTTGCGCATGAAGGTGAAATCTGGCACGTCATCGATGTCGCGTTTGTGAAGAACGGACGTGTTCGCGCTTCGGTGATTCAGCGAGAGTGGGAGAATGGTGATGAGCTTTATGTGACGAGTCGCTTTATCGTTCTCGCCTACGCGGAAGACGAATATACGACGGCTGATCTCCCACCCCACTCGGTGGTTTTGCATCTACCACCGCACATGAAGCGCACCAGAATTCGGGACCGTATCTTCGGGAATGAATCGTTTGATCACCTCGTGCTTCCCGAGGTCGCGGCCTACATCGAGCGCTATCGCTTGTACCGAGGCTCGATCGTGCAGCCGACGACGCGTTTGTCGATCAAGGAACCACGGGCAATGATTGTCGCGGATGAACGTAATCCCACGGCCATTGCTTTGGCCAAGCGCTTCGAGCG
>CAYGGQ010000079.1:0-4668 GCA_964349535.1 uncultured Gammaproteobacteria bacterium
GAATATAAAGAGATCATGGGTGATCAAAACTTTTTTCTTGAACTCGTCCATCATCTTGAAGCTCCAACGCAAACAGAGGTCAACGATTTGTTGATCGAGCTTGCGAAAAAAACAAACACGCCTGTTGTCGCGACAAAAGACGTGCATTACCTAGACCCTGAAGATCGTGAAGCGCAGGACGTCTTACTCTGCATCCACGCTGGCAAACAGTTAAGCGACCAAAATCGAACCTCCATGGCTTTCATGGACCTTTCCATGTCTCCGCCTGATGTCATGGTCGATGCATTTCAACACCTCCCTGAAGCCATCACGAATAGTCGCCTCATTGCTGATCGCTGCACGGTCGTCTTTGAACTTGGAAAATCTCTTCTTCCCGCGTTTGATGTCCCCGAAGGCGAAACCCCTATGAGCTACCTGCGCACGCTCTGCGCAAAAGGGTTCAACGAACGTTACAGCGATCCGGCGCACCACACAGAAGCGACCGACCGTATGGAGTTTGAACTCGCAACCATCGAACGCATGGGCTACGCCGCCTACTTTTTGATCGTACAGGACTACATCGTGTGGGCAAAAGACCATGGCGTCATCGTGGGCCCTGGTCGCGGGTCTGCGGCTGGATCTGTCGTCGCCTACGTTCTCAAAATCACCAACCTTGATCCCCTACGTTACGGTCTGCTCTTCGAACGATTTTTAAATCCTGACCGTATCTCCATGCCTGATATCGATACGGATTTTGACGATGTGCGTCGCAAAGATGTCATCGACTACGTCAGCAAAAAATACGGCGTAGACCGTGTCGCTGGCATCATCACCTTTGGAACCATGGCCGCTCGTGCCGCCATTCGTGATGTAGGTCGTGTGCTGGGTGTCCCCTACGCCGAAGTTGATCACATCGCCAAAACCGTGCCTCCACCGATCCAAGGCAAGCACATTCCCCTCAAAGTCTCGATCGAAGATTCGCCAGAACTCAAAGCGCTCTATCAGGGTAGTCCACAGGTAACACGTTTGATCGATCTCGCTATTCGTCTAGAAGGAACCACACGACACGCCTCACAACACGCCTGCGGGATCGTCATCGCGCCCCATTCTCTCGTACACTACGCCCCCTTACAAAAGGCCCAAGGCGGCGATGTTGAACAGGTGATTCAGTATTCACTCCACTCGACGGAAGCAACCGGTTTGCTCAAAATGGACTTTCTCGGCCTCTCCAACCTCACCGTCATTCGTGATTGCCTTGAAATCACCAAAGCCGTGCATGGCGTTGACGTTGCGATTGATGCGATCCCTCTCGACGATAAACCGACCTACGCCATGCTCTCCCGAGGAGAAACAACCGGCGTCTTTCAATTTGAATCTGATGGAATGAAAAAATACATTCGTGAATTAAAACCAACGCAGTTTGAAGATCTAATCGCGATGGGCGCCCTTTATCGTCCGGGTCCTCTCGGTGCCGGTCTCGTTGACAGCTATATCTTGCGCAAACACGGCAAGGAAAAAATCACCTACTTACACCCTCTCACCGAAAACGCACTCAAAAGTACCTATGGGATTCCTGTCTATCAAGAACAGGTCATGCAGGTCTCCAAAGACATGGCAGGATTCACTTCCGGTGAAGCGGACACGTTGCGTAAAGCCATGGGAAAAAAGATCGCTAAACTGATGAGAGAGATGCAGGAAAAATTTGTGGCTGGTTCTGTCCAAAATGGCGTTAAAAAAGAAACGGCTGAAGCTATTTTTCACCAGTTTGAGGAATTCGCCGCCTATGGTTTCAATAAATCACATTCCGCCTGCTATGGCATGATTTCGTATCAAACCGCTTACCTCAAGGCAAACTTCCCTGAATGCTTCATGGCAGCCCTACTCAATTCTGATTGCGCCAACCTTGATCGTGTCACGATCGAGGTCGAAGAGTGTCGTCGCATGGGGCTCGAAGTACTCGCACCAGATGTGAATGAATCCTTCATGCGCTTCTCTGTCGTCAAAGGCACCAACAAAATTCGTTTTGGTCTTTTAGCGATCAAGGGTCTCGGAGAAGATGTCGTCGCCGGCATCATCGCTGAACGAAAAAAGAATGGACCCTATCAAAATCTCTCCGACTTCTGTGCTCGCGTGACGACAAAGTCTTTCAATCGCCGTTCGCTCGAAGCACTTATCAAGTCCGGCGCGTTTGATCGTTTTGAAAATAGAAACACCCTCTTCTTCAACATCGAGAACCTGCTCGACTACCAACGCCGTATCTCCCAAGAAACCGCTTCAGGTCAGGTCAACCTTTTCGCCTCAGTGAGTGGTCCTGCAGCCCACCCTCCTCTTGTTTTCAAACCATCCCCTCCCGCCACCACGCACGAAATTTTAACGTGGGAAAAAGAACTCCTAGGTTTGTACGTTTCTGCTCACCCCTTTCGCGATTACAGCAAACAACTCGAAGGTCTCTTCACTCCGATCGCGCAGCTCGCGGAAAAGAAAAAAGATAAAAACGTCCGCATCGGTGGCATGATTACGCTCGCCAAAAAAATCCTGACCAAAAACAATGAACCCATGGTCTTCGCGAAGTTAGAAGATCTCACCGGCGACATTGAGGTTGTCATTTTCCCTCGCGTGTATCGCGAGAAGCCCGGCGTCTGGGAAGCTGATCGCGCGCTTGTCGTCTCCGGTCGCGTTCAAGAAAAAGACGGCGAACTTAAGTTTCTAGCCGAGAACGGATACGAAATCACCCCCGATAACGTCGACCAAATCGCGCGCTACATCAAAACACCTGGCTCAACGGATGCTGACGCCTCACCATCCTCGCAGCCAACCCAAGCGGTCACGATCACCCTCCGCGCCCACCTCCCCGAATCCATCCTCCAAAAAGTCCGCGCCATCTGCGACCTCCACCCCGGCCCCTACCGCGTCTTTTTCGTACTTGAACAACCCACCGGCAAACAAAAAATCGCAACCGACAATCGCATCGCGTTTGATGAATTGATCGCGAAGGAGTTGGAACAATTACTGGGGATTGGGACGGTGAAGGCGGAGGTGGAAGTGGTCTCGGTCTAAATTCTACTTCCTAATATACCTCCCCACCGCCATCCAACTCATCACGACAACAAGCAGTAGCAAACTCCCCACCTGCAACCCACCCACGATCGGCCATTGACCGAAAAAGAAGTTTGCGAGCCCGGCCTCGCCTCCGTCAAAAAATGGGCGAAGCGCTTGCTCTAACCACAAGACCAAGGGGATAATCGTCCCGATCGTGACGACGACTGATAGCAAGGCGAGCCAAATACCTTCGAGGAGAAAAGGTCCTCGAATATAGGACGAGGAGGCTCCTACAAGCCACATAATGGCGATCTCATCGCGCTGCGTGTAAATCGCGACGCGAATAGCATTAAACGCGATCAGGAGACCAAACAACGCAAACAAAGCCACGAGTCCCGCCCCTGCAATACGCACCTGACGCCCAATATCCCGCACACGCGCGATCGCGATCGCGTGATCATCATACGTCTGCGCTTGAATCCAAGGCGCATACTGCGGACTCTGAATTGCTTGCGCTAAAAACGGATAATCCTCCGTATGACGTGCCTTCACGACTAGCTGCGCGCCAAGAGGATTGCCGGGTAATTCCGCAAGTGCTGCTAGCGCTTTCGGATCGTTCGCATTGCGTTGTTTAAATAAAGCCAATGCTTCTGCCGCCGTCACCATCTTTGCTTCCGTCACTTGGGGTAACGAGACGAGATAGAAGCGCGCCTGTATCACAATCGCTTCTGTTGTTTCCGGCTTGAACGTCACCGTCATGTCTACCTTTGCTTCCAACAACGCCACGACCCGCGTCACCATCGCGTTCACGCCAAGCACGACGTTGACAGACAAGAGCGCCATCGTAAAAACAAAAATCGTCGCAAGCGCGATCCACGCGTTCCGACCCAGATTCTTCCACGAGGCTAAAAAGATACGGCCGATGGTGATCATAGTGCGTATTTTCCGTTTGCCATATCCGACGCGATTTGACCATCTTTCAAAATCAACACACGGCGTCGCAACGCATTCACCACTTCACGATTATGTGTCACAAGCACCACCGTCGTTCCAAACGCGTTGATCTTAAGTAACAGCTCCGTGATGTCCCGCGTGTTTAACGTATCTAAATTTCCCGTCGGCTCATCGGCGAGCAGAATCTTTGGTCGATGCACGAGCGAACGCGCAATCACGACACGCTGTTGCTCTCCACCAGACAGCTGTCGAGGAAAGCGCCCCGCCTTCCCATCCAACCCAACAATCGACAAAACCTGTGGTACGACATCACGAATACGCTTCCGCGTCGTCCCCGCGACCTCAAGCGCAAACGCCACATTTTCGTACACCGTCTTTTTTGGCAACAATTTGTAGTCTTGAAAAATCACCCCAATCTGCCGACGCAACTCCGGAATTTCGCTCGTCCTAATCCGCGTAATATCCCAACCTCCAATAATTAGTCGACCCGATGTTGGTCGCTCATCCGCTATCAAAAGCTTCGCAAGCGTCGTCTTCCCTGCCCCGCTTTGCCCCACAATCGAAACAAACTCCCCCGCCTCGATCTTAAGCGACACATCCTTCAAACCCACCACATCAGGCGGGTAATGCTTTGAAATGTGCTCAAGATGAATCATCGCCCCCAGTATACGTGATCCGTTGACAAAGTTGAAGAAG
>CAYGGQ010000080.1:0-4595 GCA_964349535.1 uncultured Gammaproteobacteria bacterium
GCTTGTGGCAGAAGTGGAAAAAGACCGCATCGTGGCTAACCCAAATCGCCTTGCGGCAGGCACCGTCATCGAAGCTCACGTAGATAAAGGAGAAGGTCCGGTTGCAACGGTATTGGTTCAAACCGGGACATTAAAGCGGAACGATTGGCTTGGGATTGCCGGAGCCGCGTATGGTCGTGTTCGTGCGATGCGTGATTGGACCGGAAAAACGTTGGAAGAAGCGCCCCCAGGTATGCCCGTCAAGATTTTAGGGTTCAAAGTCGCGCCAGCCGTCGGGGACATTTTGGAAGTGCCGGAAAATCCAAAAGACCTTGAGACCAAAAAAGTAAAAACGTCTCATCAAGTGGCGGAAACCTTCACAGCGACCAAGGCCGTACCGGTTGAAGGGGAAGAGGTGAAGAAGAAAATGACGTTAAATATCATTCTGAAGACAGACGTTCTCGGTTCGCTCGAGGCCTTGCTTGGGATGTTGGAAAAGATCCGTCATGAATTGGTTGGCGTGGATGTGATTCAAAAAGGATTAGGAAATATCACCGAGTCCGATATTGAGCGAGCGGCAAACTCTCAACCATCCGTCGTGTATGGGTTTAATGTGATGCTGCCTACACAGATCGAAGTCGCGGCGCGTGAAAAAGGCGCAGATGTCAAAATCTACAAAGTTATTTATGATTTATTTGACGACGTCGTAGCTCGTTTGAACGCCCTCCTACCACAAGAAATGATTGTCACCCCACTTGGCGAGGCAGAAATCGCCGCCATTTTCCGCACCGAACCTGGGCAGATGATTTTGGGAGCAAAGGTCAAAAGTGGAAAACTCCTCGTGAATGCCAAAGTGCGCGTCTGGCGTGGCACAGAACCTGTGGGCGAGGGCGTGCTCGAATCTCTACAATCAGGAAAGTCTCCGGTCAAAGAGGTGTCTGGTGGTCAAGAATGCGGTTTGTCGTTCAAAGGAAAGCTCAAGGTTCTCCTCGGCGATCGTTTTGAGGTCTACATGGAGGAGTCAAAAACGCGTAAAGTCGAGAGCTTTCGTTAACCCTTTACCGTCGACGGGTCATCCGTTATGCTGCCTGCTGTATGTTATCCAAAGAGGACTTGTATCGCGTAGGCGCGTTGGCGCGTATTGAGATTAAGCAAGAAGACGAGGCCGTTTTGCAAGAACGCATGGAACGCGTTTTGGTGTATGTGAATCGTTTGTCCCTTGTTCCCACACAAGGGGTGCCAGAAAACGAGAACATTGGCGATCTGGCCATGCTCCGTTCGGATGAGGCGATGGTGGTAGAGGATCTCACACGACAAACCATTTTGAATGATTTCCCGGATCGCGTGGGAGACGCGCTTCGCGTTCCGGCTGTTTTTGAAAATCCAAAAGGATAACGCGTATGTCTTTACGTTTAGAAAAAACAATTACGTCTGCGGGGGAGGCGTTACGAAACGGAGAGACGTCTTCCGTTGAATTAACCAAGGAGTATTTGGCGCAAGCAAAAGGTCTGAACGGTTCGCTGAATGCGTATCTTTCTATTCTCGAAGAAGACGCGCTGGAGGCGGCAAAACGGGCAGATATCCGTCGATCGCGCGGGGAGTCTTTGGGTGTTTTAGATGGTGTACCGATCGCGATCAAGGATAATATGCAGATGTTGGGAACGGTGACAACGGCCGGCTCGAAGCTTTTAGAAAACTATCAATCCACGACCGATGCGACGGTGGTGCGTAAGCTCATCGAGGTTGGCGCGGTGATTGTTGGGAAGACGAACATGGATGAATTTGCGATGGGATCATCCACGGAACATTCGGCGTACGGTCCAACCAAACATCCACGCGATGTTGAGCGTGTTCCCGGAGGTTCTTCGGGTGGGAGTGCGGCGGCTGTTGCGGCGGATATGTGCGTGGCAGCTTTAGGGTCAGACACAGGAGGTTCTATTCGTCAGCCAGCAGCTCTTTGTGGCATCGTTGGGTTGAAGCCTACCTATGGTTGCGTGTCACGTTCGGGTCTGGTCGCCATGGCCTCTTCGTTCGATCAGATCGGCCCCATGACAAAAACGGTGCAGGATGCTGCCACTTTATTTGGCGTGATCAAAGGACAGGATCGTCTTGATCAGACCACGGTCGCGGACCAGCCGTTTTCCCCTTCATGGCCAAAAGATTTACGTGGGGTGCGCATTGGTTTACCAAAAGAGGCTTGGGGAGAAGGAATGACGGATGGCGTACGGAAGCATGTCACCGAGGCGGTGGAAACGCTTCGCGCTCTCGGCGCGGAAATTAAGGAGGTTGAATTACCTTACGCAAGCGAAGCATTGGCTGTCTATTATGTTTTGATGCCCTGCGAAGTTTCCGCAAACCTTTCACGTTTTGATGGGATCCGTTACGGTCATCGTGAAAAAGCACCGACGCTTCTTGCGACCTACGAACGGTCACGCGCGCAATTTATAGGAGAAGAGGTGCGTCGCCGTATTTTGCTTGGCGCGTACGCATTATCAAAAGGGTATTACGATGCTTATTATCGCCAAGCGCGAAAAGTGCAGACGCTGATCCGTCGCGCGTACGCAGACGTGTTTCGCGACGTCGATCTTCTCGTCACGGCGACGGCTCCGTCAACGGCGTTCAAGCAAGGGGAAAAAATGACGGATCCATTGGTCATGTATCTCGAAGACGTCTTCACGGTTAGCGCGAATGTCACCGGACTGCCGGCGATCTCCGTGCCCTGTGGTATACATGAAGGGTTGCCCGTAGGACTCCAGATGATTGGAAAGATGTTCGCCGAAGACAAGATTTTGGACGCGGCTTACGCGTTTGAGCAGGCAAGGCTATAATAAAGGAACATGTTGCTGTTCCAAATCATTTTAGGCGGTGAAACGCCTGTAACCGTCAGAACGGAAACAGGGTCGTCATTTTTTCCGCTTCTTGTGCTCATCTTTGTCGTGGTGACCTTTTTAGGGCTAGCTCTGCATCGTCTTTTTCGTAAGCTACGTGAACCGGAATTGCATGGGTTTACCCGCGCACGCATCGCGTCCACTTGGGCGGAGATCATCAAAACACAAGCACAGGGGATCATGGGAGCAAAGATTGCGGTGATTGAAGCGGATAAACTTCTCGATGGCGTTTTGAAGTCAATGTTTATGCCGGGGGAAACACTGGGGGAGCGCCTCAAATCAGCGGCCTATAAATATCCAAATATTCGTCAGGTGTGGGGAGCGCATCGGTTGCGTAATCAGCTTGTGCATGACGCTTCATTTGAAATTTCCATGAGCCAAGCAAGACAAGCGATTCGAGATTACGAAGCGGCGTTTAAGACGCTAAACGTGATGTAACCATGATTCCTTATTTTGGTTCTTCCACGTACTCTGTTTTTGGTCTCACGCTGCAAACCTGGGGCACCTTGGTCGCCCTTGGTTTTATTTTAGGCACATTTCTTGCCGCACGGAGAGCAAAGCGTCGTGGATTAGATGAGAAGAAGATTTGGGACTTAGCTTTTTGGATCTTCCTGTCGGCTTTTATTGGCGCACGTCTGTTCCATGTCTTTTTTTACGATCTGACGTATTACCTCGCACATCCGTTTGCCGCGATCGATCCTCGCGAGCCTGGGTACGCCATCTTTGGAGGTTTTATCGGTGCGGCTGTCGCTTTTTTTGTCTACGCGCGCCGTCACGCACTTGATTGGATCGCTTATGCGGATGCGCTTGTGTGGGGTTTGCCATGGGGGTGTGGTGTTGGCCGTCTTGGTTGTTTTTTGATCCATGACCATCCGGGAACGTTGACGCACTCGTTGCTTGGAGTGAAGTATCCTGATGGTCAAACACGCCATGATTTAGGTTTGTATCTGTCGTTGATCGGTTTTGCGACAGGGGTGTTGTTTTTGCTGCTCAATCGGAAGAACCGTCGGCCAGGTTTTTGGCTAGGCACCTACATGATCATCGAGGGAGTCTCGCGTTTCTCGCTAGATTTTCTTCGCGTCGTTGATGCGCGATACTTTGGTTTAACACCAACGCAGTATTTGGCATTGCCGTTGTTGGTGGCTAGTGTGTGGGTAATACGAAGACGCGCGTAATTTTTGCGGTTCCTCAAAGCATGGTATACTTTTCCCATACATTAAAAAATATGCCTAAAAAAATAGTCAGGCCAAAACAAAAACGAACATTTCATCATACGCCGATTCCCGCCATCACGAGTGTGATCGCTTTGTCGACGGCGTTGTTACTCGTTTCAGGGTACGCATTGTGGTTGATCGTCCAACCCGTCGCGTGGACGACCGTAGACGTAGCAAAGCTGAGCTTAGCTCTGGGATCCAGCGACCGACAGGAGATGGGCGACACCTCTTTTAATGGCGCCGTCGAAGAGTTTCGTCTGTTTACAGGGCGTTTGGGGAAGCCGATTTTGGCATTAGAGAAGGTAGCGATGGATGCTGGGTCTTTTTCCGTCACACCAGGTCGTTGGTTGCTGTCCGCGCAACCATCCAATGCGAGTGACAAATTGATCTATACCGAAGTCGAGGCATGCGTGCGAGATTTATCAGGCACCTGTGTTGCATGGAAAACGTTTTCTTATTTAAAAAATAGTTTGACGGGACTTGATCAACCGATTGAGATTGCTGCTGATCCAGC
>CAYGGQ010000081.1:0-4544 GCA_964349535.1 uncultured Gammaproteobacteria bacterium
TGTTCTATCGCGGTATTCGTCCGGCGGTGAACGTGGGTTTGTCGGTGTCGCGTGTAGGTGGCGCCGCTCAAACAAAGGCCATGAAGAAAGTCGCAGGTCCGTTGCGTCTTGATCTAGCGCAGTTTCGTGAGTTGGAGGCGTTTGCGCAATTCGCGACAGATTTGGATGAGGCGACCAAGAAACAGATTGAACGTGGTCGTCGCATGGTTGAGGTATTGAAGCAGGGCCAGTATGAACCGATGCGCATGGAGCATCAGGTGGCGATACTGTATGCGGTGACCCGAGGGCATCTTGACGCGACCCCAGCAGACCAGATTCGTACTTGGGAAGCTGGTTTTCATACATACCTTGATCAGCAGGAAAAAGAATTGCTTACGAACTTGGCACAGAAAAAAGCATTGGAACCAGAAATCGAAGAAGCGTTGAAAAAAGCGATTCAGTCTTGGCACAAAGAATTTGGTTTAAGAGCTGTCTAACGGTATGGCGATCCCAACACGTTTAATTAAAAGACGCATCAAGTCGGTGCGATCGACGAAGAAGATCATGAAGGCTATGGAATTGGTCTCGGCTTCAAAGATGCGCAAGGCGACACAGCTCGCTCTTCATGCGCGACCTTATGCGCAGACGATTCAGGAGCTCACGGAACAAATTCGTCAATTTGTACCGGGGAGTCAGTATCCGTTTTTAGTAGGATCTGCTGAAGGAACGAGCCAACCGACTTTGCTCGTCGTAGTCGCGTCTGATCGAGGACTGTGTGGAGGTTTTAACGCACAGCTGCTGCGTATTGCGATGGAATTTGTGCGTGGACGTGGAACGGAGTCTGTCCAAGTGATGACGGTAGGACGTCGTGCAGAACAGGCGGTACGACGCGCGAATTATCCTTTGGTCGCTGCCTTTGAATCCATTGCGAGCGCACCTTCCTTTGATCGCGCACGTCCGATGAGCCGAGCGATCGTGGAAGCCTTCATGGAACAACGCGTCGGTCGCGTGTTTGTCGCGTACACGGATTTTAAAAGCGCGTTATCGCAAATCCCTGTTGTGAAGCAGCTGCTGCCAATCGTTCCAGAGCAGGAGCTTTCAGCGGAGGTTTTAACAGAAGAGGATGATCAAGACAGTCACCTTCAAGAAAAATTAGAAATGTTTGAGCCTTCCGCCTCCGAGGTCTTGGAACGCTTACTCCCGCGTATGATCGAGATCGAAATTTATCAAGCGTTTCTCGAATCAGCCGCGTCAGAACACAGCGCGCGTATGATGGCGATGCGTAGCGCAGGCGATGCGGCAGGAGATATGATGGAGGATTTGACCTTCACATTAAACCAAGCAAGACAGAGTGCGATTACACGCGAAATTTCAGAAATCTCTGCCGGTAAAGCGGCGGTTGAATAACACTTATGACAAAACATACTTCGCAAAATACAGACAGCTCCATGACGGGGCACATCGTTCAGGTGATCGGTCCTGTCGTTGACGTGGGTTTTGAACAAAACCTTCCACCTCTCTACGCCGCGTTGATGATCGAACGCGCGGAAGGAAACGTGGTGCTTGAAGTTGAACAGCATCTTTCTGGAACACAAGTCCGCGCGATCGCCATGTCTTCGACGGATGGCTTGATGCGTGGGATGCCAGTAAAAAATACAGGTGCGCCTATTTCCGTTCCGGTTGGTCGTGAGACACTTGGACGTATGTTTGGGGTGACGGGACAGCCGATTGATAACTTGGGTGAGGTGAAGACCAAGAAGCAGTATCCGATTCATCGTCCAGCGCCTGGTTTTGATCAACAGTCCACCAAAACAGAGATATTGGAAACAGGTATTAAAGTCATCGATTTGATTTGTCCTTTTTTGAAGGGTGGGAAAGTTGGCTTATTTGGAGGTGCGGGTGTCGGTAAGACGGTCATCATCATGGAATTGATTCGTAACATTGCGAGTGAGCACGGTGGTTTTTCTGTTTTTGCGGGTGTCGGTGAACGTTCTCGTGAAGGAAACGATCTTTATCGTGAAATGAAAGAGTCTGGCGTTATCGATAAGACAACGCTCGTGTTTGGTCAAATGAACGAACCACCAGGAGCGCGTGCGCGTGTGGCGTTGTCCGCGCTTGCCATGGCAGAATATTTTCGCGACGAGGAGCGACAGGATGTGTTGCTTTTTATTGACAACATTTTTCGTTTCACGCAAGCAGGCTCTGAATTGTCCGCGTTGCTTGGTCGTATTCCGTCGGCCGTGGGTTATCAGCCAACACTCGCGACAGAAATGGGGGCATTGCAGGAACGGATTACGTCGACGAAGAACGGCTCGATCACCTCGGTACAAGCGGTCTACGTTCCAGCGGATGATTTGACGGATCCTGCGCCAGCAACGACGTTCGCGCATCTGGATTCAACCGTCGTGTTGTCACGCGCGCTATCTGAATTGGGTATTTACCCAGCAGTGGATCCGCTCGACTCCACATCGACGATTCTCGATCCATTGATTATCGGTGACCGACACTACAAAGTCGCGCGTGGCGTACAGCAGGTGTTGCAACGTTATAAAGATCTGCAAGACATTATTGCGATTCTTGGAATGGAAGAATTGAGTGAAGACGACAAACGAACCGTCGCGCGTGCACGCAAAGTACAGAAGTTTTTATCGCAACCATTCCACGTCGCCGAGGTATTTACGGGGAACCCGGGTAAGTACGTGACATTGGATGAAACGATTCGTGGTTTTGAGGAGATCTTGGAAGGAAAGCATGATGCGACACCGGAGCAGGCTTTCTATATGAAAGGCGGTATTGACGAGGTGAAGTGACCTGCCTCCGCTCGCTGCGGAACTCGTTAGCATATCGATTTTGTTTTTAAGGATAACTTCAGACAGTCCTCGCTCGCTACGACAGGTCACTTCACCTCGTCTCAAGAGAGAGTGGGGGGAGGGCAGGTAAAAGAAAAATTATGAAAATGATATTTCGGTTGGTCACACCAGATCGGGTTCTCATGGAAACGGAGATTGTATCCGTGTCTTTGCCGACGGCGGAGGGGGAGATAACGGTGTTGCCGCATCATGCGACGTTAAATGCGTTGCTTGTACCGGGGGTGATTCATTTAGAAAAAGTGGACGGAGGAAAAGAGGAGGTGGCTGTTTCAACGGGGTTTATTCAGATTGATGGGGGGAAGGTTTTGGTGTTGGCGGATACGGCTGAACAAGGGCATGAGTTGGAACTGTCGGTCATTGCGGAGGCGCAGGAACGAGCACAGCAGGTCATGCGCGAGGTTGTACGCGGGGACGACGCTTCCTTTGCGGCGGCTGCAGCAGGGATACAACGAGAAATGGCTCGCTATAAAGTTGCAAGACGACATCATCGAGAAAAAGGGTTGCCGCTGGCGGATCGAGGGGAGTTTCCAAGTGCAGATAGTGCTGAATAGAGCCAAAAAATAGAGAAACAGCCTTGACAAAAGGCTGTTTTTGTGTTAATGTTAATTTTCGAAAATGGTTGATGTTCCTTCCAATCAGCCGGTAAAACCGGAGAAAGAGAGTGTACATGCCGAGCGAGTTGATCGGTCTGGTTGACTTCCTGCTGGTGGTGAATTTCCTGCTCATCATGCGTTATATTCCCAAGCAGTACACGGGATACGCCGTTGTTCCGGCGATTCTCGCTACCGCCAACGCAGGAAACGGCATCATCCATTTCATATGCTCGACCTCATCGAGCGCGTCGGTTGCCGTGCTCCAGTTGAGCGGTCTGATCTGGCTCAGCTGGGCCAATATGACTCTTCCTGCAATCTCCTACTATGCGAAGAGGGATAGCTGGACCGAGGATGGTCGGGGAACGGTGACCTTGATCATCCTCATGATCCCTATCGCGGTTTTCGCCCTCCTCTGTCCCCTCGGCGGCTTCAACTTCTAGCCGCCTCTCAAAAGACCTTCGTCCGATTTCTGGATGAAGGTCTTGTTGTTTAGGTAAAATAAATCCCCTTTCGCGTTGGACGCATCAGGGGATGGAGATTAACGATAGGGAGGAAGGCCGAGTTTTGTTCGCAGATCCAGGATTTCTTTGCGGGCTTCCACAAGCTCATGATTTTTCTGTTCAACCAGTAGTTGAAGACCATCCATCCGTTCTGCTAGCTGTTTCGGACTTGGTGGCAACGCATCCAGTTGATTCTGAAAGCGTTGAAAGAGCCAATCAAAGCTCTTCGCTCCTGTAAAACTCACTCCAAACCACAGAAGACACGCTTGGAGGGTTTTGATAGTTCCGGCGGAATCAGGAAACAGTATTCCCCAAAGCGTGAAAAAGAGAATAGGAACGCTTGCCAGAATCATTATGATTCCATACACACGTCGTGCTTTTCGCCACGCGTGTCTTTTCATTTCAACTGCCTGTCTTGAAGAGAGTTCTGTGGATTCCGTCTGTGTTGAAAGAGCCTGTTCCTGCGTTTCCATGATGAACCTCCGATTGTGCAATGAACAATGTATGCAACTATATAAGGAAAATAGTGATTATGTCAATAGGTCACGCGCCAATTCAAGTTCAAACCGTGACCCCCTCATAAATCAATAGGCACCGTCTTC
>CAYGGQ010000082.1:0-4344 GCA_964349535.1 uncultured Gammaproteobacteria bacterium
ACGCAAAGGAGAACGCCACAACTGGAAAACCATGGACGCTGATCCAGAATGGAACGTATGAAGCACACCTTTGTCGTAAAAACGAAGGAAGATTGGGATCTACTCGCAAAACAACTCGCCCCGACACTGAAGCCGGGAATGATTTTAGCGTTATCCGGTCCACTCGGCGCAGGAAAGACGACGTTTGTGCAAGCGCTCGCAAAAACACTTGGCGCCAAAACCTCTCCACGAAGCCCCACCTTCTCTCTCGTCAGAACCTATCCGCTCCGCGTAGGGGCGATTCATGAATCGCCCCTACGACGGCTTGTTCATGTCGATGCATATCGCATCGAACAACCGAACGATATCTTGGCATTGAATCTAGACGAGGAATTGATGGAACTGGGAACGTTGTTGGCAATTGAATGGCCGGAGAATGTTGAAAAATGGCTCAAGAAAAGAAACGTATGGTCAATGCGCATTACAGCAACCTCATCTCAACGAAAAATCTCCTGGGAATCCAGTAAATAAAATCACACCCAAGCCACCAATTCTTCCTTCAATTGATCTACTTGTTTTACATTCTGACGAAACCCGTCAATCGCCAAGGTATCTGCGCGACTAATCGCGAATTGCATTCGTAACAGAACCTCAGGCTCCACATCAACACCAAACTGTCTTTTCAACTCACGAAGAGGTTCGTAAATCTTTTTTTCTGCTAATGCCTCCAACCCCCTATCCCTGCCTATTGCTGTCATTTTTAAGAGAGGAAGATTGTAGCCAAAATAATCACACGTTTCCATCAAAACAGAAAACAACGCCTTTTCAAACGGTGAGGACAAACGACCAGGTTCGATATCTTCTATTTCCTGCAAGGCTGCTCGAACCGCTGCTTGTTTTACACCATTAAAAGTTTGCGTTTCCGTAACAACCTGTTTATCTAAATCATGATAAAGTCCAACAAGGCGAAGCAACTCTGGCACAGGAAGATGAAGCCCTTCGATACGTACATCCGCTAAATCATCAACGCGCAGATGCGCCAAAAGCTGCCGCGTATGCTCGAGAATATCTTTACCATCCTGTTGGTGCCTGACCTTCTCTAGGGCGAGGACACGGGGTCGTTTTCCACAATATTTTTTAAAAACAACGGCATCTGAAATCAATTGCCCAAAGCCATCATCAGAACGCAAAACCGGAGTAAAAAACAAAGCTTCTTGTGACTTCATATCAAAACAATCCTAACACACCGCTTAAAACGATGGTAACAGGATTCGGCATAACAAAAAAACTACCTTGCTAGACAAAAAAGAGAGAAAGTTCAATACTAGTAAAATAAGCCTATGCCCAAGCAAGAACAAACGGGACCAATCATGCCTTCATCATCAGAACCCGATGACCTCGAAGAAGCCCGAGAAGTGATTGCAAATTTTTTAAGTAAGCAGGAATTCCCAAAAGTCACCGTGGATCGGAAACACCTTGAAGAAATTTTGGCACATGGACTTAGAGAGCGACCGACAAGCTATCAAAAAAATGTTCGTGCAATCGTAGGTACAATAGGCATCGAACCTCTCCTTCCAGAACAAGAAGATCGCGTCATTCTGGAACTTCATATTGATCCAAAGCAAGTACAGCCTCGATTCACGGGTCCTAAGCGCACATTTAAAGGCATTGTTCACATCGCAACAGCTCACGTTCCCCCTGAAAAAATTCGCGTTATCGACCCGAAAAAATCGAAGGACGCGGACAGTGTCGCGGCATAAGAGCATAAAAAAAGAAGACGGCTTTCACATAACGTGAAGCCGTCTTTTTAAGAGTAAAGCTTGAGGAAATCCTCTAAGCTCAATTCAGTACTCGGTTTGCCCTCAAGATCGAAGACAACCTGTTCTCGATCTGCATCAAGGCGCATATCTTTCACGCCATCCTCATCAGGCAAGGAGCTTTTCAAGCCCTCAATCAAAAACCGGGCTCGCTCCAACATTTGCCGTTTATCCATCAGCGCATCTCCCAATGACTCGGCTGTTCCCTGGTGTTACAGGCAGCACAGGTCAAGACTTCGGGAATCGCGCGAAGACGTTCAAATGAGATAGGTTCGTCGCATGAAAGACAGCGACCGTAGTCTCCAGAATGTACACGCGCCAATGCCGCCTCGACACGAGGCAGCTCAACGCGATAGACATATCCACGCATCAAAGGAGAGGCGCTCAAACTCGTGAGCTTGCTTCGCAACTGCTTCGCCTTCCTCTCCAAGGCCTTTTCAAAAAAACGATGAAGCTTGTCCTGCTGCGGCGACATAATCCACCTCCGAAGGCTGTACTACAAAGAACGGGATAAAAGACCTTATCCGATCTTAGATCTCCTGTCAAGACCACTCCGTCAGCAACGGCAGCGTCTGCCTCGCTGTAGCCTCCCAAGTATACTTTTTTACCCAAGAAAGCCCTCTTTCTCTCAATACTAAGCGCAATTCAGCGTCATTCATCAAACGGGCGATGGTTTGAGCCAATGCTTCAGAATCAGCCGGATCAAACCAAAGAGCATTCTCAAGACCGACGACCTCGGGCAGAGAAGCCGCATGCGAACAGATCACTGGCGTCCCACACGCCATCGCTTCAAGAGGTGTTAAACCAAAACCCTCGTACCAAGACGGATGAATAAGGGCCTCCGCACTAGAAAGAAGCGCTAACTTTTCTTCTTCATTGATGTAACCAACCACATGCACAAAACGAGCGATCGACGTGTCCGTCAGGGCGCGTTCTAATTCTTCATACCCAGCACCCGGCTGACCCACGAGCACGAGATGTAATGGATCGCCCAACCCTTGTTCGACTTTATAGCGCTTAAACGCCTGAATGATGGCGAGCACGTTCTTTTTGCGCTCCAAACGGCCGATGAACATCACAAAGGGTGTCGGGAGCTGCCACCGATCTAAAATCGCATCGCGCTGCATCTTTCCCATCGGTTTGTAACGTTCTTGATCGATCCCAAGTGGCGTGACCGACACCTGTTCTTCGCGTGCCCCATACACCTCCATCAACTCTTGTTTTGAAAATTCTGACACCGTTAAAATACGCGATGCGCGTTTCACCGTGTCTCGTGTACTCCATTCGTGATAATAGCGTTGCTCTGGTTTATACAAAGCCGGCAAACGATGAAAGCCAATGTCATGCACGGTCACCACACTACGTTTTGGAATCACGCGAGGTAAAACATGGGCCGGAACGAACAACACATCCGAAGGATGACGCCACATTTCGTAGCTCAATCGAAGCTGTGTCCACAAAAACTTAGGCGGCCAAGACAAACGCACTTCCTGCCAATTTGATGGGCCTTTTTCTAAACCCGAAGCTAATGGCGCATTGCTATACAACAACCAAGCGTGAAGCACCGCCTCAGGCAACGTCTTCATTTTTTGAATCAAATGATACGCATACCACTCAACCCCCGTCTTTTGTAGACGGTTCGCGCGTGAGGCCTCAATCCCAACTAGCATGACTCTATGATAGCACGCAGTAAAAAAAACCGCGGTTGAGTGTAGAGTACTCAAACGCGGTGTGACACAGGGTTCTCCGGCACAAGACCAAAAGCATGGTCAGGGAGAAGGAGACCCACGGAAGGGCCTGAGACCATTCCGTTATCCGGATCGACACGAGCTGCCGTCCAGTGTCCTGTTTTTACTATAAAATCTACTTTTTGTCAACCACCGTTGCGTCGAGAGGCCGGGTTAACCTCCTTACGACGAAAAAATGCTGCGTTTGTACGCCTCGAGATTCTCCAAGGCGATGCCCGTTCCTTTCGCGACACATAGCTGTGGATTATCCGCGACAAAGGCAGGGACACCTGTCGCCTCTGAAAAGAGACGGTCAAGATTACGAAGCATGGCTGACCCACCAGAGAGCACCATCCCCTTCTGCATGACATCGGCAGAGAGTTCTGGCGGCGTACCCCGTAACACATCTTTAATCGCCTCAACGATCCCCTGTAGCTCATGTTGAATGGCATCCGTGACATCATCACTCGATACAGTCACCAAACGTGGCAAACCTGACACCATATCGCGACCCTTCACCTCCATCTCCAACTTTTCTTCTAAATACAAGGCTGATCCAATTTTAATTTTAATATCTTCAGCGGTGCGTTCACCCACAGCTAAACCGTACTTGCGTCGCACGTGCTCCTGAATCGCCGCATCTAAACGATTGCCGCCAATCCGAACGGATGACGATGACACGATACCGCCTAAAGAAATCACCGCGACGTCCGTCGTACCGCCGCCGATATCCACCACCATGTGCCCGCGCGGCTCGTGAATGGGAATTCCCGCGCCGTTATCGAAGCGGCGCTCGGTCGAGGTGACGCCCGCAGGAACGG
>CAYGGQ010000083.1:0-4288 GCA_964349535.1 uncultured Gammaproteobacteria bacterium
GGATTCGTACGGTCATTCTCGGTGGGGATCTCACGCCCAAGTGGCCGATCCTCTCCTTCTTCGGCAAAACCACTATTCCTCTCAACCCCAAAGATCTGAAACCGGATCCAAACGGAAAAACCTATTTTTCTTTTCTGGAAAGCCTGCAAGGCTGGCAAAAAAGACGAATCGACGCGGAAAAACACTTCGTAGGACTTGGGGGGTTTCTCTACCACACAGGTATTGAACTCCCGTGGGAACAGCTTCTCAACGAGCAGCGTCTGCTCGCCAAGATCCTTGAGACCCCTTGGCAACGATCTATGGGCAGTACGCCCACGCCTCTTGCATTCACCTTGCAGGAAATCCAGATCGTTGAACGAATGTTTGAGGCGAAAGAACGGATGGATCCCGCGAAACGACGTCTCATTCTCCAAATCTTCGCGTCGCTCACGCTGACGATGGAGCAAAAACAAAAGCTCGAAGTTGCGGAGCAAGATCTCTCACGTCTCATCGCCCAACGTATCACGCAAGAATCTCCGCTCGTTCAATACTGCTTAAGGAAACAGGGGGCGCACCTTCGAACCGCAGACGGCTGGGCTGATGCGGCTGACGTCATCACACTTGCTGCCGCCGTTGCTTTGGAACATCCTTTGCATCAGTGGGTAGAAAAGGCGGCAGACTTCTCTCGAGCGATCAAGCCGCAAAAGCTCTTTCTTGAGCAATATCTCTCTCGAAGAATCCAGAAATATAAAAAAGAGGTTCCCGGTAGTCGTGTCTTCCTCATCCTCGGCAATGATGACGCGGTGGAGTGTCGTGAAACCGTTCAACGGATGGACGCACGAGGAACCATCACGCTCATTTCCGAACGAGCCGTGGAACTCAAACCGGGGCTCAAGATCGCAGGCTATCCGTTTGTCTTCCTCGAAAACACGGGATTCTATCAGGGCTGGCACAAGCCAGAAACAGAGATCTACCAGGATCTCCTTCTCCTTGAACAGTCGGCGGGTGATCCCCTGCGCACGATCTTCGTAGTCCATTCACCGCCAAAACAAACACAGTTGGATCAGAGCTTCGGTCATCAGCATTACGGGAGTGAAGGGGTCCGCAAGTGGCTCAACTTCTCACGCAAGCATCTGGTTCTTTCCGGTCACATCCATGAAGCCCCCTTCATCAACGGCGGGGTATGGCAGGAAGAGGTTGCGGGCACCCGCTGTATGCAACCAGGCGCCTGGCATGACGAGGCGCTGTGCGCCATCATCTTTGAGCTCGATGAGCCACAACGGGCGCGTTGGATTCACGGTTAACTTTTCTCAAGAGCGATTCGCAAGAATCGCTCTTTTTTAAAACTCCCCCGCCCCGAGGTACCTCGGGGCGGGGGAGTTTTTTATTTTTACTTCATCGCTGCCTGAATTTCTGCTTTCATCGTTTCGAATGGAACCGCGCCGCTAATCAATTTGCCGTTGATAAACGTTGCTGGCGTGCCTTCCACACCTGAATCATTCCCCGTGGCATAGTCAGCGGCGACGACACTCGCCATCTCACCGGAATCGAGACAGGTCTTGAAGGCGCTTTCGTTCAAACCGATTTCCTTTGCCATCGCGACCAAGGAGGCGGGAGCTAAATCAGGAGAGCGTTCAAACAATTTGGTATGCATTTTCCAGAACCCGTCGTTGCCCGCCAATTTTGCCGCACATTCAGAAGCCTCTCCTGCTTTCTCGGCGTTTGGATGAATGGAGGAAAGCGGAAAGTGACGATAGACCACCCGAACATCGTTCGGGAACTCCTTCAACACTTGGGCGATCGTTGGTTCAAAGCGTTTGCAGAACGGACATTCAAAATCAGAATATTCGATCAACGTCACCTTCGCGTTCTTCGCGCCAATAATGTGATCATTTTTAGGATCAGCTGGTGGCACGGGTTGGCCCGCGACCGGTGTCGGCACGGGAGGCTGACCAATCGTATCCGGTGTTGGGTACGTGTCTACGGCGCGTGCGCCGCCTAACGATTTCCCGCTCCAAAGAAGATTGGTGACCACGATCAACGCCACGATAGAAGAGACGGCCAAACCTAGAATTAGACCCATGAAAAACAGGGTTTTGGAACTACCGCTCCAAAAACTTTCATTCGACATAGTGTTTCAAAAAAGGATAAACAAATTAAGCCTCTCCAGTGTAATGACCGCTCAAACAGGCGACAACGGTTCGTCAACCCCAGCGCGTATCACTCGACGACATTTGGCGTTGTGGTGCTGCTGGCCTCCTCTATTGCCTTCTGAATCGCCGCGTCCCACTCGGTCAGTGTCATCCCAAAATAACGACGCTTTCCTACAAAAAAGGTTGGCGTCCGATCGACATCGTTTCGCGCGCCTTCCGCAATCCCAGCCGCGACTTTCGCGTCCTCTTTTTGACCGGCAAGACAAGCGCTAAACGTTGTGCCGTTCAACCCTAACTCGTTCGCGTACGTCGTAAACGTCTCACGTGGATTTGTAAGATTGGACCACTCGTCCTGTTTTGCATAAAGCACATCGTGATACTGCCAAAACATTCCTTGAACCTCGGCGCAACGCGCCGCGTTCGCGCTTCCACGCGCGTTTGCATGGATTTGCGTTAAAGGAAAGTCCTTCCAAATAAATCTTACGCGCTCCGCGTACTTCTTCATCATCGCCTGAACGGCTGGTTCCGCAAGTCGGCAGGCAGGGCATTGAAAATCACCAAACAGACGGACGACGACTTGCGCGTTCGTTGGACCAAACGTCGGATCTGACTGATCGTTAAACGTCAGTGATGGTTCGATTTCACCTACTCCTGATGGTGTCCGTGTATCCTGCGGCGCTTGTAGAATGAACCAGGTCAGCCCCGCAAACAATAAAACCGTCACGGCAATAATCCCCACAACCAACCCAGTCTGACTCTCTTGTTGCTGCATACGCGAAAAAAAACTTAATGAGACTGTAAATACCTAATCAAAGAAAGTGCTGCTTTTGAACCTTCCCCAACCGCGACCGCAATCTGTTTCTCTGTCACATTCGTCACGTCCCCTGCTGCCCAGATCCCTTCGACATTCGTCGCGTTGAACGCGTCGACCATAATCTGACCTAAATGGTCCTTACCGACAAAATCGATAAAGTCTGCGACAGGTTGTAACCCAATTTCCACAAACACTCCCTCTGCTTTTTCGATTTTTTCAACCCCGTCTGGACCCATTAACCCGATCCCCGCGATCACCGATCGACCGACGAGTCGCGTGGTCTTGGTTGCAAGATGCTGAATGATGGCAGATGCTTGGATCTTGTCCCTCATAACAGCGTCCCCTTTTAATTCAGGGTTTACCGAAACCAAATGCACTTCCGCGGCATATTTTGCGGCAAACAATGCCGCATCTATCGCGGAATTACCTCCACCGATAACGTATACCACCTTTCCTTTATATAACGGAGCGTCACAGGTTGCGCAATAGGTCACGCCTTTTCCATAGAGCTCCTTCTCACCCGGAACGTTCAATGCACGATGTTTTGTGCCCGTCGCGATCAGAACGGTTTGGGTTTCATACGTTTCATGATCTGACTTCACCTGAAAACCACCCTTCATCTTCTCCACTTTCTCCACAACCTCTCCTTCATGCAACTCAAAAAAATCATGATAATCCTCTAAATGCGCACGAAACCGATTGACCAGCTCCATGCCGTTCAATAAATGAAAGCCGAGGTAATCCTCCACATCGGCAGACCATAAAGCCTGCCCACCCACGGTTCCGGTCACCATGACAAACTTAAGCTTTTGCCGCGCGAGATAGACTGCCGCGGCCATCCCTCCCGGTCCTCCACCGATAATCACCGCGTCCAACATACGCCCCATTATTCTTTAGGGAGCGCGACCTTGAGTCCAACTTTCAATGTCTTTTTTGCCTTTTGATAGCAATCCACCATAGGGGTACAGCTTTTCACAGGAATCATGTCTTCAACGTCATACACAACCGTTCCTCCACCCGTTAATTCCGGACGAATCATGTAATTCATATTTTGCTGCTCCTTCAAGATCGTGACCACATTTGTTTCTAAATTACGATAGACCAGCTGACCATGGTTCAACATGACAAAGTCTCCTCTCTGGTCCATCGGGATGGTCTTTGGACTATCGTCTGTGTAAACAACTCCGACATACTGGCCAATAAAAAAGGCGTCTTCGGTTGCCACAGCCTCAACCCGCGAAGGCTGTTCCGCGCTTGAAGTAAAGAAGCGATATCGCGGCAAGCACCCGTCCCCTTCTGCGCCTAAATTTTCCAATTGCCAAACGATTCTTTTATCATTCTT
>CAYGGQ010000084.1:0-4259 GCA_964349535.1 uncultured Gammaproteobacteria bacterium
GAAATCATTGTTCATACACGGTCAGTGACCGTGCCAGATGTATGGTACCAATACACTATCTCGACAAAAGGATGGGCTTTTCTGCTATCATGCCCCCATATGTCTCACCGTCGCCTTCACCTGCAAGACCGGGTTGCCGTGGCTGATTTTATTGCCAGTGCCATGGAATACCTTCCGGAAAATGATCGAAGACCGTACGAAAAATTACTGCGGGACCTCGAGGGGTCGGATCCGCTCCCCTTTGGGAGGCTTATTGAGATGGTGAAAAATCTTGGGGCTGCTTCTTGGCCAGCGCGTCGGGCGTTACATACATATGTGACGACGACGGGCATCGACGCGGAATGGGAAGGGCTGCTTGAGGCGGTCCGACCAACAACGGCGACGATCCTCAAACGTCTACGTAAAGCATCTGGCGGGATCTCTGTTGACGAAACGCTTGCTTCTTCAGACGCCACCACCGTGATCAACGAAAAGATCGGGATCGAATTAGAACTCATCCGTCCACGCGTGCAGATAGAAGTCTGGCGACGCAAACAAAAAGAGATCAAACCATTTGTCCAAGAATCCGTGAGCGAACTTGAGGCCATGCGCAAGCGCCTTAAACAACTACGAGACCAAGCTGGAAAAACCGAAGGCGGGACCCAGGAAGCTCTATTAGCAAAATTAGAACTGTTCGAAGATCGCATTTATTTTAGCGGCGAAACGATTCCTCTTGAAACGCTGGACGAGGAAATTCAAATGGAGGCTGGGGAACTGGAGGTGCCGGCGAATGAAGAGCCGATGTTGTAAACAAAAACGCCCCGACAATCGTCGGGGCGTTTTTGATCCAATCAATGGATCCCTTTTTATTATTTGCGATACAGACCCTGCACTCCGGTCCAGGTCGTTTGACCCATGCGGTCGGTGAGACGCGCTTGGAATTCGAACGTTGGGTAGGCGTAGGCGGGGCTTGTCCAGGCACAGCTTTCAGAACCACAGGTGGCGACCTTGGTGCCGTTTGCGTAGACCTCGATACGGTCTACACCGGTTGGCGACCAGGCGCGCGCCGTGATCTTGATGGCGTCGCCAGCGTTGTACGCTGTGCGATCAGCCGTGATCTGAACGTAGGCTCCTGGATCGGCGACTGGGGTCCATTCACGTTTGATCGTGATGGAACGCGAGTCGGTCCACGTAACCGCACCGTTTTGATCGGTCACGCGAGCGTTGACCGTGGCCACGTGACCGTGGCTGTAGTCGCTCGTGCGTAACGCGAAGCTACAATCTTGGCTGCCGGAAGTGGCTGGGGCGCACAAGCTGCGCACCGCACCGTCCACGACAATTTCGATTTTCTTGATCCCCGCTGGAGACCAAGCGCCCACGCTATACGTTGCGGTCTGCCCTTCGGATAATTCTCCGACGGCAGGTGACAACCACGACCAAGCGTTCATACCGCCTGGCACCGTGACGGGAATGTTTGTAGGAATCTTCGTCGCTTCGACAATTTCGATCGAACGAGAGTTGCTCCACACTTCATGACCATTGTTATTTTCTGCACGAGCCATGACGGTAACCGTCGCGCCTTGCGAGAATTTGGTTGTATCCAAGGTAATATCACAGCTCATCGGAGAAACGGCAGCGCCGTAAGAACACGTGCGTTGGACAGCGCCATTGGCATACACCTCAACGCGGGCCAAACCTAACGTGTTATTTTGCGCAACCGCATGCACCTGTACCTGCGAACCACGAGGCGCTGTCGCGCTCGTTGGCTTGATTGTGACAACAGCGGTAAACACCGGACCGATCACAGGAACAACCGTTTGGGTCACCTTCGTAGGTTCGACCACGGTCGCCGTACGTTGCACGCGTGTCCCCGTGGTCCAAGTGCTCTTCGACTTCGCGTCAAAGACGTTGGCATTCACGAAGATTTCCGTACCCACTGGGTAATTCGCGCCGGACAACGTGATGCTGCAGATATTCGTCGCTTTGGAAGCGCCGAGTGCACAGCTCCGTTCGACCGTACCATTCACCCAAAGGTCAATTTTTGATAAACCATCCGCGTCGCTTGCAGCAACCGCGAACAATAATGTTTTGTTTGAAGCAAGCGTGCCATCCGTTGGTTCTGTCCATGATGTGGAGCGAATTCCGGAGGTCGCATCTTGCGTCCAAACCTGTCCGGCTGGGACACGATCGGGCGTTGCTGATGGCGTAACCGGAGCTGCCCAGTTGGAGCCCGCAGAAGAATTGCTATCAATGGTTAACGTGACACGATCGCTGTCGTTGGCATAGCCTTTTACATCAACACCACGAGCGAACATTTCAACCGTGCGAGATGCCGTGCCGTTCGTCCAGTACGTCTGCGCATATTCACAGCTATCGCTGGCACAAGTTTTGACGCGACCACCATTCACGTAGATATCGACATGGTCAACACCGTCTGTGTCTGACGCTTTCGCGCGAAACACGTACGTCTTGCCATTGCCAATGCGAGCGATCGTCGGATCGCCATTCACGGCAACCGACGGTCCATAAATTTTAGATAAAACATCAGACACAACCACCTTCACAGCCGGAATAGAGATCAAAGATGTATCTTCTGTGACAGTAGCGAAATGCGCCGTCAAAGGGGCTGTCGCGAATTCCGTGTAAGCTTCCGAATCCGCACCACCTAAGACGAACAAACCGCTGCCGTTAGACGAAATGACCTGAAACAAGTCTTTCGTCTTGCCTTCGTCGGTCATGCTGACGCCGTCAAAGCGGATCAACTTCTTGCCAGAGAGGATCATCCAGGATTGGCCGTTTGAGGCGGCACGCACTTCGCGCACATCCATCGAAAGCAAGCCCATGCCAAGCGCGGCGCTTGAAACATCGCGGAAGTTGGTTCCATCAAACAACCAAAAATGATCGGCTGCGAATGGATTGGTCGTGGCGTTGCTGGTTGCCACAAGCACACTCCCCTTGCCAGACCACACACCGCTCACAAATTTGAAAGCCGGCATGTTTGGCAACGCGGTAAATGTTCCATTCTGCACACTCCAAATACCACCCTTGGCTGTTTGGGTTGCGACACCATTTGTGCCACGCGCTTCACTCGAACCACCAATGTAATAGGCGACGCCGTTTACAGAGACGATAGAATTTGCACCCGTGCACAACGTAGATTTTGTAGGATAAGTAAAACAACCATTCTTCACGTTCGAGATTGTTTGCGGCATGTTGACGCGCACTGGAGCAGCCGAAGAACCATCCCATGTCGATAATTCAAACATGGAAGGATCCGTGGTTCCTGCCTTTGTGTAGTTGCGGACGTACCACATGCCGTTGCTGCCAGACGCATCCATGCCACCACCAAGGCTGGTGAACTTGCCGGTCATATCTAACCAAGCGTCACCATCCGTGAGCCACAACGTGGCCTCCGCACGATCCGCAGGTTGATAAGACACGAGCCAGTTACGACCATCAGACCAGATATTGGAAATACCAGGCAAGCCATGGTTGCGGGCTTTGGAGGTCAGATCTTGAAGCGACGTTCCGTCGAAACGATACAACCGTGTACCGTCCGAAGCGAGCCAGGCGCCCTGACGTTCGCTCAACATCGTGATGGAAGCACCGTCACGATAAGACAAGAGGGACGAACGGTCCGTCCATTGCCACACACCAGAGGTCGCAACCACCGGGGCAATTAACAAAACAAACGCGGCCACGATAATCGCGGAGCGCGTCAATAAACGACGTGAAGAATGGGTCATAAGTGATAGAAATCCCAAATAAGGGAAGGTCTATTTATACCATAAATTAGCACTTTTGTCAATGATAAGCCTAGAATGACTAAAAAAGAAATATGGCTAAAACAAGCCAAAAAAGACGATAAGAACTTTATATACTAATACATGGCTAAGACTGGACGAATTTCGCACCCTGTTCTATCCTCTCTTTGGCAAAATCGGTCTTTTGCAAAACAACAGGAGAACGCATGACCAGGATCTCTCGGGGACTGAGGTTGGCTGGGATGACAGTGTTTTTGGCTGGATGTGGATCTCCAGCCGGTCAAAACACCGAATTCACCCAGCCGCGAGCAGGTACGGATCTTGCGGCATTTGAGCGAGGAAAAAACATCTTCACTCATAAATTCACTGTAGCTGAAGGGCTTGGACCCCGATTCAACGCTGTCTCTTGCGTTGATTGTCACAGCCTTCCCTCGATTGGCGGAGAGGGCGATATCGAACATCGTACGGTCATGAGTGGGAGCATAACGCTTTTCTCTCCTGACGGAGAATTCAAGC
>CAYGGQ010000085.1:0-4228 GCA_964349535.1 uncultured Gammaproteobacteria bacterium
CCTCCTACGGCGCAGACGCCATTAGCGTCCGGCTGCACCTGGTCCACCATGGCCTTCACACCGGCATCGAGCGATTCCGGCATTCTAGCCGGATCGGCGAAGTAGGCGAGACGACGCATATGGGTGTCGCCGATTGTTTCTTCCGTCGGCGGTTTAGGTCCGCCGAGGTAGACGCCACCAAAAAGTTCTTTGACTGCAGCCACGTCGGCTGGGGCTCCCTCGATATTCGCGGCTCCAAGATGCAGCATCGTTTTTCTCCTGACGTTGAGTGAAAGGAACAAATCATGTGTAGCAGCATTCGCGTGTTGAGTCAAGCGTGGGCAACAAAAAAACGAGCGAGACGTGAAGAGGTCTCGCTCGTGGAAGTTACTCGATGACGTTGGTTTGGCCGCTGCCGTGTTTGCCGTGGTTCCAGCCACCTCCTTCGATCTCACTTGGGGTATGGATGTGGATATCGACGGTTTGATAGGTGTAGTGCGAATTTTTTTTGTAATAAATCCACATACTTTCATTTGGCTTAGCATCGGTCATGATACGGATGAGATCCGCATGACCAGTGGAAAAACGCCATTTTTCTAATACAGGCGTTCCTACATCTCGCAAAGCCGAATAGTAGGTTTCCGTGTGCATGAACACGCGGACGATGTCGGTCACCGACATTTCCTCTGGTGATCGAGGTTGGCTTGGTTGGTCGCACCCAAGGAACGGGACGAGGAAGATGAGTGAGACGAGAACGGTCAGCATGCTGGTACGTTTCATGGCGTGTCTCCTTTGCTGTGTTCAGGTTGAAAAAAGAACATAATCATTGACTCTTGAGAGCCGCGATCGATTTTGAATACTACCGTAAAATGAGGTTTTTGTCAAGTCTCGGTTCGTTGAGACCCGTTTGCAAAACCCTTCTTCTTTGCTACTATCTTTGCTATCGTATGCCCGAATTTTCCCGTGGGAAGGTATCTGAAATTTTGCATGCCATGAGACCGCCAAAGGCGGCGGAGGTGCCGGAAGCGTCACGGATTACCGTGCACGCGGCGGTGAGTCGTTTTGCGGTATTATACGAAAAGATTCGGAATGCGGTGGATTATAAAGATGATCATCTGATTCGCAAGGCGGCGATTTTGCGTATCTTAAAACGTCAGCTCACGTTGGAACCAGATGATGCGCAGGTGGGAGTCAATCTCATTCGTGAATTAATTGCGGCTCGTTATCTCCCGAATGGCGTGCTGCCAGAATCGTTAGCGGCCGACGCGGCAATCGTTATTCGTAAATATCGCATCGTGTCACGCGTGCCAAAAACACGCGAACGCCATCGCGAATGGTTGCTTGGGATCGTCGCGGCAGAATTAGAAGAGTTGTTGGATGATCACAGACGAGAAAAAGCCTTGGTCCATTTTTTGTTTGAACAGCTCGGCGATCGTATTACGCTCCGCAATGCCGTGATTGATGAAACCGAACGGCGCTTGCAAGTTTACATAGCGTGTCATCGATCCTTATCTAAAGCGGATGATGAGATGATGAGTTACAAATTGGTGCGAGCGTTTCATTCCGATTGGATTCATTCCGCGGAATGGTTGGATGCACCCGCTGAAATGGCACACCAGATGGTGGAGGTGGAGCAACGCGTTCGCTTGCAGCTCGCGCATCCTTTGGGGCAAAAGTTTTTACACGCGGTAAAACCGTGGGCGATTTCGTTAGGCATTTTACGAGAAGCGTTGTTAGATACGCCTGACCAAGGCGAGTACTTGCTTCATCATCCCGAAGAATTACGTCTTACGGTTGGCAAAATCGCGGCGCGACGTTCGCAAGAATCCAAGGCAAAACTGCGCCGTGGCACGTTTCGCGCAATGATCTATTTGTTTATCACAAAGATTCTTCTCGCGTTAGCGATCGAGGTGCCTTCCGAGCTCTATCTTTATCAGGTCGTTCATCGGTCGTCGCTCATGATTAACGTGCTCTTCCCTCCCGTTCTCATGTTTCTTGTAGGTTCCTTGATTCGTGCCCCAGGCAAAGACAATGTCACGCGTATTCAGCAGGCGATGGAAGAATTACTGTCAGTAGAAGGCCCGAAAGGAAAGCAGATTCGGATGCCGAGTAAGCATGGCGTGGTTGGCACTTTTTTGTTTCGTTTGACCTACGCCCTGACCTTCCTTCTCTCTTTTGGACTCGTCTTCGCTTTTTTAGAAGTGTTGAATTTTACCTGGATCAGTTCCTCCATTTTTCTTTTCTTTTTATGTATCGTGAGTTTTTTCGCGTTTCGTCTGCGTTTGTCGGCGCGCGAGTATGTTGTGATTGAGCGCGTCGATCGATTCACTAGCGTATTGGTCGATTTCTTTTCATTACCGATTTTGCGCGCGGGTCAATGGCTTTCCGAATCCGTATCACGCATCAATATTTTTATTTTTCTGTTCGACTTTGTGATTGAGGCACCGTACAAGATCTTTTTGAACGTGATGGAAGAATGGTTCGCCTTCATGAAGGAAAAGAAAGAGGAGTTAGAATAAGTGTCGACATGCAACGTCATCATGTACGTTGGTTAAAAGGACTCCTCTTAGTGCTGTGGGTGCTTTTGATCGTGGGCGTGTATGGATTTTTGCACACGCATGATATTCGTATTCGTGCCATTCCTCGATTTATCCGTACAGAGGTTCTTGCAGCAGGGTGGTGGGGTCCTTTTGTGATCATTGGACTCTATTTCGCTTCATCTTTTTTATTTTTTTCAAAAGCAGCGCTTGATGTGGTCACGGGGACTATCTATGGTCCTTGGTGGGGATCGCTGGTTGTACTCATTGGAATAAATCTTGCGTCGACTATTGTCTTTTTTCTTGGTCGATACTTTGGTCGTCACTTTGTGCAGACGCATGAGCATGGATGGATTCGACGCCATGACGAGCTCTTGAAAACAGAAGGATTTATCACGGTATTGATCATGCGCCTATTTCTTTTTCCTTTCGATCCCGTGAGTCTTGGATGTGGGATGTCTGCCATGACGTTTCGTGCGTTTGCCTGGGCGACGTTTTTTGGAAGTCTTCCAGGAACCGTTACGTTCGTGGTGTTAGGAGATGCGATTGCAGAACCAGAGGGATGGTTCCTGTTCGGCATTTTATTTCTGATTTCTTTAGGGTTGGCGTTGTGGTTGCAGCGTTCTCGTTTAGGGAAGCGACTCTTGTCGAAAAAGGAGCCTCCTGTTTAAGTATCGTTCATGTCTCATCACGCACGTCGAGGACAGCTGGAAACTCCACACGGCACGTTAGAAACGCCGTTTTTTATGCCGATTGCAACGCGAGGCGCCGTGAAGACGCTCTCGTCGTTTGATATGGAGCGATTAGGGACACCGATCTTATTGTCGAATACCTACCACCTGTGGCTGCGTCCGGGGCTTGAAGTCATGAAAACATTTGGCGGATTGCACAAGTTCATGGATTGGCCAGGAGTGATTTTGACGGACTCGGGTGGCTTTCAAGTATTCAGTCTCGCCGGTCTGCGTAAGTTGACGGAAGAGGGTGTGCAGTTTCAATCCCATATCGACGGAGCAAAGTTGATGCTCACTCCAGAGCTGTGCATGGAAATTCAACGAACTATTGGGAGCGATATTTGTATGGTGCTTGATGTTTGCACAAAGTTACCGGCAGAACCAGAGGAATTGGAGAAAGCGTTGGCTTTAACAACGCGCTGGGCAAAGCGATCTAAGGATGCTTTTGAAGCAACGCGTGAAGGATCGATCAATCCGGGTGCAAAACTTTTTGGTATCGTTCAAGGGGGCACGGATATCATGTTACGTCAGCAGAGCGCGCGTGAACTTGTGGAGATTGGATTTGATGGGTATGCGATCGGTGGTTTGTCCGTTGGTGAACCGTTTGAAGATGCTTGTCGTGTGTTGGATGCATTACATGAAATTCTTCCTAAAGATAAACCGCGCTACTTCATGGGGGGCGCACAGCCTCATGAGATTGTCGCCTACGTTCAGCGTGGCATCGACATGTTTGATTGTGTGCTGCCAACACGCAACGCGCGCCACGGTCAGCTGTATCGATTTGTTCATGATGACCTGACCAAACCGGATTTCTATGAAACAGTACAAATCACGAACGAGAAATGGAAGATGTCGCAAGAACCGCTTGTCCCTCCTGTCATTCCTGCGAAGGCAGGAATCCATCCGGTCGGTTCGATTGATGCAGAACTATCCCGCTACACTATGGGTTATCTTCGACATTTGTTTACGGTGGATGAAATG
>CAYGGQ010000086.1:0-4223 GCA_964349535.1 uncultured Gammaproteobacteria bacterium
GATAGAGGTTGTTCCTTCGACGACTTCACCATCGACCGCAATCTTATTTCCTGGACGGATCAACACGACATCGCCCACGACGACTTCGGCGCTTGGGATCGTGAGCTGCTTTCCATCGCGCAAAACCGTTGCTTGGGGTGGAACAAGATCAAACAACGCTCGTAACGCGTCTGACGTGCCACGTCGTGACTTCATTTCCATCCAATGACCAAACAAAACGAACGTCACGAGAAGCGCTGCAGCTTCGTAGAAGGTTTCACCGCCGACGGTGAATGTCAGGAGAACGCTAAAGAGATAGGCGGCTAGGACACCGGTCGCGATTAAAACCGACATGTTCAGCTTGCGACTCTTTAGCGAGTAGTACGTGCCGGTGATGAAAATCGAACCTGACCAGAAGACGATGGGTGTCGTGAGCAGAAACAGGAGCCAATTGACTGGAATCGGCGATGGCAGCTCAAATCCAAAGATGGACTTCCCAACGGGGGAATAGAGGAAGATTGGAATCGCCAAGATGAATGCCGTCCAGAAACGCCGACGCATATCCGCCTCCATCTGCTTAGCCATTTGCGGATTCGTCATCGCCGCTTCATGATCCATGTGGCTCATTTTGGACATGCTGTGGGTGGAATTATGGGTATGATTCATATTATTACTTAATAGTATCATCATTCCCTATTATTGATGTTGTTGGATAGGCATATGCGTAAAATAGGTGAGCTTGGTCAACGATAGCGCGCAGAGTATTCAGATCCTCTTCTTGAAGGTTATCCCGTTTCGGAATGATGAGAAAACATCTCTCGGGATGCGAAGCATTTGAACTGGCAATGAGAGAATATTTTCCCACAGTGGCGTAGTTATCTTTTTGGTCTTGCAACTGAAGTAGTTCTTTATTTCCAAGTTGGATCGCGGTGTATTGTTTTGTTCTCGAAAAAGAAAATTCCTTCAGGGTGCGCTGCTTTTGTTCGTGAACAAAACGTAGCACACCCCACTCAGTATCTATAATGGAAACGACAGCCGTGTTCAGTAGTCGTTCAAAGATACGTTTCTTTTTTCGTCGAACATCTTGAAAGTCGGTCAGGAGATCGCTCGTAAGATTTTGGAGGAGCGGAAGACGTCGATTGACCCGTCCCAGATACTCGAGCGAATCAAGTAGTTTCACATGCTCTGCTTTCAATTTCAATCCTAATTGTTGGTTCTCAGTTTCTTTCTTTTGTACTTCTCGTTTATGTAAGAAGTACGTCAGAAAACCAAGAATAAAAATCGAAATAGTAACTACATTTTGGACGTAGGGTGAGGCTGTGGGGAAAATATGTCTCTCAACTAAATGGGGTTGCAGCAACAAGACAGTAAAGAGAATCGCATAGATAGCTTTGGTGAAAGTGGACATACATTTTTTGACAGTGGTTTACTCTACCGAGTATCCCATCATCATTCCCGCCTCCAGATGCTCCGCGATATGGCAGTGCGCCATCCATTCGCCAGGATTTGTCATTTCAACTAGGAGTTCAACTGTGTCTCCGTTTGGAATAAGCGTCGTGTCTTTCCAGACGAAATTATCGTTCGGTTTGCCGTTGGTTGAAAGCACTAAGAACCTCTGGCCATGGAAATGAATCGGATGTTGCATCGGATGCATGGCATTTGAATCGTTAGTGATTTTTACTTTCACGTTGTCTCCGACTTTGAACTTCCAATCTATATCCATGTTTTTCTTTCCAGTATCTTCATCAAGAAGTATCCATTTCATCATGTTTGGATTCGACATCGCATTCATCACGTTGTTCGTATCTTCCCACTCGATAGGATCATCACTCGCCATCATTGATCCATTCGACATTCCCTGACCACTTCCCATCATGTGCATATTGTGGCCACCATTTTGTTCCTGCTGCATCATACCTCGCATTTCGCCGCCCATATCAATCGTGAGTTTCAAACGCTTATCGACCGGTTTATTGAAGGACGATCTGAATGCATCCATTTCCGATTGAATATCCTTGTTTGAACGCAGGAGCGCGAACTCTTTCACAAAAGAAGTAGTAATTTTTTCATTTCCAACAGCAATGGTCCCGAGCGTGTACATACCTTCTGGAGTTTTGTGCTGCAGTGTATATGATCCGGTGTCCGCAAAAAGTACCTCGATAATGGCACGCTCAGAAGGACTCAACATAATGCCGTCGCTCCACGTCTCGCGTTCATATTTACCACCATCAGCACCAACCAGCTTCATCTTTACGCCCGGGATAGAAAGATTAAATGTTCGGGTGTTTGCTGAGTTGGTGATATAGAAACGGATGACTTCTCCGACTTTAGCGGAAAGAGAGTAGTTCGTCTCTCCGTTTACGAGCATGGTGTTGCCGAACCGACCCATGAGCGTGCGATCGGCCGATGCCTTGCTAAACGCCGCAATTTTGCCGTTTTCCATCAGGATATCGTCTACAAACAGAGCGATCTCACGATTCACTGGTGACCAGTAGTTCGGATCATTTGGTGTGACAAGATAGTTACCATACAAGCCGAGCTCCTGTGCATAATCTTCTCGAATATGAGGGTGATACCAGTACATGCCTTCATCGGGGAATTTGATCTTATAGGTGAATGACTCTCCGGGCTTGACCTCTTTTTGGGTCACACCGGGTACGCCATCAAACTTATTCTCAAGCCGAACACCGTGCGAATGGATCGTAGTGTCAACGTCGGTGTAATTGGTGAAATTTAGTGTCACTTCTGCGCCCTGCTCCACTTTGATAAGCGGTCCTGGAATCATGCCGTTATAGGCGAGCATTTTTACCACGCTGTTGCCGATCGTTTTCTTTACGATGGATGCTGTGAGATCGTATGAATCGCCGTCTTTCAGTTCTACCATGTCTGATGTTTTAGCTTCAGCGAGACCTACAATATCGGTAGAAAACGCTCCTACGGCAGAAGAGATGCTAAAACTCCTCGTGTAAACAACGATACCGATGACTATGACGAAAGTGGCGGCTAGGGCTGTGATGAATATTTTTTTCATAGATTAAGATTATGAGAAGAAGATGTGATTTTTTATTCAAGCACTCAGCTTCTTGTGGGGAATCGGGCATGCACGAAGCTTCTCGATCGCCCGCGCATTTAATATGATTGATATACCCAGGAGCACGATTCCGATGAAACTAAATTCTTGACCCCTGAGAGGGAAAAACGTTAAAAAACCAAGGCTCCCAAAGAACGGAAGGATGGAGGTAAAAATAAGTGATCCGCAGGCGGAGCAGCCTACTCCGAGAACTCCACTGAATAATCCGAGAAAGCTTGTTCCTTGACTGGTTTGGACGTTTTCTTTTTTGTGTTTGACCACATAGACTATTAACGCGGCATTTGCTCCGAACGCAAGTAGAATAAGAATGAGCATGAACAAAGAAAGAGGTTGAGTGTTGCTTGAAAAGAACGAAAAAATTAATTTAATCACCACGGCTAACCTTTCGAGTAGAGGATTCGGTCCCTTCAGGAAAAAACTGATCGCCGAACGATTGGGAAGTGCTGACAATAAAACAAATAACAAGAAACTAGTCCCTAGGGCGAGCAGGGCATAGCTTTTTTGTTTAAAAACCATGGCTAAGCCTTTGAACGTTTGTTTTAACATGGATCGGGGATGATGGGGGCTGAAAACGATTTCCCAGCCCCCTATTCATATTACATTTAGCGCACAACCTGATCTACCGCGGCCTGAAGAATGCTTAACGGAACAGCCCCAGAAACAAGTTTTGACTTCCCATCCTTGGTCAGGATGATGTTCCCGGGTGTCCCCGTGATGCCAGCGGCTGAACCTCCGTTCATATCCTGTTGGACGTGGGTGGCGAATTTCCCGCTATCGAGACAAGACTTAAACTTTGCTTCGTTTAAGCCAATTTCTTTGGCCAGCGGAACTAAGGCGTCTAAGGCGAACCCTGTGCCGTTCGACGTTGTTCGTTCATAAATCTTGTCTGTGTACTTCCAAAACGCATCGTTCCCACCGAGTTCGTTGGCACACTCAGAAGCCTCCGCTTCTTTCTGCGCGTTTGCGTGGAAATTTAATGGGTAATGTCGATAAACCCAGGCCACCTTTCCTTTATTTTGGTCTAGTAATTGTTGCATGGTCGGATGGTGACGCTTGCAGAAGGGACACTCAAAATCGGAATATTCGATCACGAATACATCCGCATTTTTATCGCCACGGATGTGGTCTACCTTTGGATCGACAGGCTTGATGG
>CAYGGQ010000087.1:0-4195 GCA_964349535.1 uncultured Gammaproteobacteria bacterium
GCCCATGCCCTGCAAGCCCAAAACCCAGCTTGCGTCAAATAAAACGGTAAACCCTTGCAAAGACAAAGGAAATCTGCTAAACTACTGGATAACTAACTACTGACGTTTTTACCTATGGGTCTTCCTGGTCATCGCCGAACTTCCTCCGATAAGCGCCGCCGCGCCTCTCATTTTGCGTTAAAGGCCACCGCTTTAGCTATTGATAAAAAAACGGGGGCGACACATCGCCCACATCACGCCGCTCCGGGCGCGACAGAGTATCGCGGTATCGCCATTCATATCAAAGGTCGCGAACGTAAACTTGAAAAAATGCTCGCGAAGACAAAAATGCATACAAAAACGGAAAAAGAGCAGGCAACAGAACCAACAAAGGCCTAACCTCTCATCATCGCTCCTTCGCTCCTTCCTCACCTATGTCCAATCGTCATCTCGCTCGCGCCGTGGCGCTCCAGTCTCTCTACGAGTGGGATTTTTATGATGGGAAAAAAGACGCGCTCGCCGTCGCGGAACGTAACCTCGAAGAGTTTGCGCAAAAATTGGATGAGAAAGATTTTGCCAAAAACATTGTTCAAGGTTGTCTGGACCATCAAAAGGTGATCGATGAGGCCATTAGCCGTTTTGCTACCGATTGGCCGTTGGAGAAAATCACGACCGTCGACCGTAACGTCCTACGCATTGGTGCGTATGAATTGCTCTTCAATTTTGATATTCCCAGCAAAGTAGCCATTAACGAGGCGATCGAATTAGCCAAAACCTATGGTGGGGAATCAAGCGGAAAGTTTGTCAACGGCGTGCTTGGTGCTATTTTACGCGATCAGGCGGCACAAGGCGTTGTGAAAGAATCGGACAAACCAAAAGAAGAAAAGACAAAAGATGAAACAAAGACCGAGGACAAGAAACTGCAACAAACAGACGCAACGATCGATGACGTGACAGAAACTATCCTTTAAGTGAAACATTCCTATGATTGACATGCCAGACTTCTCCCCGCTGGAAGAACGCTTGGGCCACACCTTCCGTGACCGATCGCTCCTCCTGCAGGCCCTGACACACCGTTCGTATCTAAACGAACACACCGACTTCCCCTACCCACACAATGAACGTCTCGAGTTTCTCGGTGACGCGGTATTAGAACTGATCGTGACGGAATATCTCTACAAAAACTTTGCCAACCCCGAAGGCGATCTCACCAACTGGCGCGCCGCGATGGTGAACGCAAAAACGTTGGCGGGGATCGCTCGCGATCTTCAATTTGAATCATTTTTACTGTTGTCCAAAGGCGAGGCGCGTGATAAAGATACGAAAGCGCGTATGTACATTTTGGCCAACGCCATCGAGGCGATCATTGGCTCTGTCTATTTGGATGGCGGAACCCAAGCCGCTGAAAAACTCATCCACAAGCATATTCTCTCCCACCTCAAAAATATATTGGAGTTTGAACTGTACGTGGACGCGAAGAGTAAATTTCAAGAGACCGCACAGGAAGTATTGGGGATCACGCCAACCTACAAAGTGCTGGAAGAGAAGGGTCCGGATCACCAAAAAGAATTTACCGTGGGCGTATTTCTTGAACGAGACCTTGTTGCGGTTGGCCGAGGGACGTCAAAACAAGAGGCTCAAGTCGCCGCAGCCGAAGCAGGGTTGGATGCAAAAGGATGGCGAACAAAGGCGCCCTTAGTTTAACGGATAAAACTGCAGCCTTCGAAGCTGTTGATGGGGGTTCGATTCCCTCAGGGCGCACCATGCTGAAACCACGTTTTGAAGCGTGGTTTTTGCATTTTTGCTAAGGAGACAATAAACCCACCTCTGTTCATTCCTCTTCTGCTGTCGACTTCGTCGTCTCTTCAGATTCAGATAGTTCCTCTTCCATCACTTCTTCCTGCTCCTGGGCAGGCGCGGCACCACTTTCTTCAATCGTTTCCGCTTCTTCCGGTGCTTCTTCCCGCTTAACATCATCTTTTGTCATCGGCATCTCGATATCGTCCTCGAGCCTCTCCGCGTCAACTGGTAGTCCGCGACGCTTGGCACCTTCAATCAACGTCTGTATATATACCTCTTGATTAAGGTCATTATCCGCGAGTTGCGCCGCCCAAGCTTCATTTTCTAATTCAGCGTACTGTCTCTTTTGTGTCAAGACCGCTTCTAAATCTGCTTCACTTAAAACCTCCATGGCAGAATCAATCTGGGAAACGCCAGACACGATAAAGCTCTTCTCCTTGATTTCAATAGGAAACGTATTCCCTTCGATATGCACCGTGACCATGCTCGGCGGTAAAAATCCAATCTCCCAATCCGGATGCATACTTTCCATGTACGCGACAAGATTATCTATACGATTTTCCAGCTGCTGTTTCAGTAATTCTGATGGCGGGATCGCCTCTACATCAAACGGAACCGGGTCGTCTGTATCATCTAGCGAGGGCCGCGGGAGTTCAAAAACTGACTCTTCAGCGATTGGCGTGCTTGATCGATCTTGTTTTGTGACCAATGGTTCTTCTGGAGACACGAATGCTGGGGCGGAGACATCCGCGCTCGCGACGTCTTTCTTTCCCATACCAACCAACACCGAAGCCCCTGCTAAAAAAGCTAAAGGCCGTAGGGCACGCTTCCAGCGAGAAGGTGCTTGTGGCACCATCGTAGCCCTTTTGATGGGAATTTTTGGCGATTCAACGCCATGGGGTCGTGGGGGAGTTTCCATAACGTAATCTATCGTAACTTAGACGCTACTTCCTTTCCAGCATCTTCCACGCCTCCCAATAGTACCGAACGATATTGTTGTCGTACTCTGGATTCGTGCGTTGCCACGCTTTTCCATTATAAAATTTTGCAAACTGTTTTGGTCTTTTCTGTATGGGAAAAAAGACATCCTTTGCTTTCTTCACCCCTTTCCCCTTTTCAATAATAAAAGCCAAAAACAGCTTCGCGGCGTTCTGCGGATGATAGCATTGCCCTTCCGTCATATTCAGTTTTTGTCGTGCCGTGATTCCCGCGTCTTTCATGAGAATATGAAACAGGGAAAACGAAAAGACTTGGTGATGGTTCTCCCAACGATGCAGTTCAAATTGACCGATCGGCAATCCGCCCGACTCCTGCTTTGCGACCGCAACCATGGTGGCAACCAAGGCTGATTTGCCACCCGCCTGTGCCAGATATTTTTTTAGAGAAACCCCGTATTCTTTATGGCGTAAGACATCCTCAACCGCGCGCCCCGCAAACAGCGCAAACTGTTCATCGGAAATTTCTCGATCTTCATTTGGTAACGGAATCGGCAGCCACATCCCTACCTTCAGGTGACGTGCGGGAATATTAAACGATTTTAATTTTTCTTTCTGCTGTCGCAAATGCTGAAATTCTGGATACTGCAACAACTTCTCACGAATCTTGTCGATCGTGTCGTGAGGGGCGACGCGATAAAACGTCAAACCGATATCTCGAAACACAACTTCTCCATGCGCGAGACGACGTGTTCTGTGCGCCTGTTCCGCTTCTGAAAAACGTCCGTGTGGGACCTGACGAAAAAAGGCTGGGTGATCAAAAGAGCTCTCCGCCTCCTTCTCTGGTTCTTGTACCTTCATCTGATCTGTAGATATCGCTTTTGGTGATGGCTTGCGTGCCGCGAGATTTGGATCTGTGAAAGACAAAAGACTACCTACCGCAAGCAGTGCTTTCTTGTTTTGCATCGTCTTGCCAATCTGCCTCAACACACCTGGAGCCTTCTTCGGCTCCTCTTCTGGCACCGTCGCCCGAGGCACATAGATTTCTTTCATAGACATGCTTCAGTGTCCCTGAAACGAAGACGTTTGTAAATTCCACTAAAAAAGAAAACCCCCGAGCGGAAAGCCGCGTCGGGGGCTGGAGGAGAAGGGCGGGATCAGGCGCTGGATGCAAGGGTCTCGGCGGAAACGGGAACCGGAGCGAGACGCACCTGAACCTTGAGAACTCGGTTCGGGATCTTGGACCCGTTGATCGTACACGGCAAGGCCGTAACCCCGGTCTTCGGGTCCATGGCGAGCTCGAGCACGAAGCCTCGATCCTTGTCGGGTACGATGTCCGCGCCTCGAAACCATGATGCGGAGGCAACTTTGGCCTTCAGCAGCACCTGTGCGATCTGCGCGCTTTCGCGCGTGACCATTTCGACGCTGTTCCCGTTCTTCCGATTCTTTCGGCTCATGTCGACCGTCCCTTGGTTGGAGGT
>CAYGGQ010000088.1:0-4177 GCA_964349535.1 uncultured Gammaproteobacteria bacterium
CCGCCACACTGACAGAGGCAGATAACCAATCAATCATCTTCCGACCTTGCTCAATCGCGATCACCTCAGCCCCTCGTTCCATCAATGCTTTTGTAAGCACACCGAGACCTGGCCCAACTTCCAATACACGATCACCTGCTTTGATCGCGGCGGTATCCACGATCGTTTGCAAGGCCGCCGCATCAATTAAAAAATGCTGACCAAGATTTTTATTGGGTCGGGCGCCGAGCTTTATGAGAACTTGTTTAATTTCTGTCGGGTTCATGATTATTCCTCATTCAACTCCGCGGGAATATTTCGATCTTTTGCTTTCCAGCGTAAGTAGCCTTCCACAAACATATCCAAGTCTCCGTCGAGGACACTGTCTGGATCTGCTGTTTCCACGTCGGTACGATGATCCTTCACCATCTTGTAAGGATGCAACACATACGATCGGATCTGATTCCCCCATTCGGCGCTTTGGTACTCACCGCGTAATTTCAATCGTTGTTGCTCTAACTCATCCTCGCGGATTTTGATCAATTTGGATTTCAAAATACGCATGGCCGTTTCTTTATTCTGTGTTTGTGAGCGTTCGTTCTGACAGTTCACCGTAATGTTTGTCGGCAAATGCACGATCCGCACGGCAGAGTACGTCGTGTTCACGGATTGTCCGCCCTTGCCACCAGACATGAAGGTGTCGATGCGTAAATCTTTTGGGTCAATTTGAATGTTTACGCTCTCATCAAACTCTGGAACAACTTCAACAAGCGCGAATGAGGTTTGACGAAGATCGTCCGCATTAAACGGCGACTGGCGCACGAGACGATGGACGCCGTGTTCGCTCTTGAGATTGCCGTACACATAGCGACCGGTGACAATAAACGTCACAGCTTTGATCCCCGCCTCACCGCCACGCGCTTCATCAAGAAGCTGTACGTGCCATCCTTTCTTTTCCGTGTACCGAAACAACATGCGCATTAACATCTCGGCCCAATCTTGGGCATCGGTACCGCCGGCACCTGCGTGCACTGACACGATCGCGTTTGAGGCGTCGTGGGCTCCAGAAAATAAAAGCTGAAATTCTTTTTTTAAATATTCTTTTTCAATCGCATCGAGTTCGACTGGAAGACTTTCTCGAAACGCCTCATCCTTTTCTTCTCGCGCCATCTGAATACCTTCTTCTAAGTCATCCAGTCTTTTTCGTAAACCCGACCAGTCGTCGTATTCCGACTTAAGCTCCGCTAATTTTTGAGACTCCTTTTTTGCCCGCTCGGGATCTGACCAAAAATCGGACGCTGATGTTTCTACCTCCAAAGCCACCACCACTTTTTTTACGGTGTCCAACGCCAAAATCTTCCAGGCTTCATCGAGCTTGGTGCGGAGGGCTGTTAACCGAGATTGGAGTTCATCGAACATGAAGGCATCCTAGATTATTTTCATTGTTTTGTCATCGTAGGGGCGGGGTCATCCCGCCCTTCGGGAACGGGCGCAGCAACCGCGCCCCTACATAAAACAAATCAAAAGACGACCCTCGTGGATCGTCTTTTTTTCTTTCTTAGAACCCCATCCCTCCACCCATTCCCCCGTGATCATGTCCGCCAGCCATCGGTTCTTCCTTCTTCGGCTTTTCGTAGATGACACATTCGGTTGTGAGGAACAAAGCAGCGACACTGGTCGCGTTCTGTAAAGCGAAGCGGGTCACTTTCGCAGGATCGATGATACCGGCTTTCACCATGTCCTCATAGCGATCCATCTCAGCGTTGTATCCTTCTGTGCCGCCAAGCTTTTTCACAGCTTCGACGACGACAGCGCCATCTTTCCCGGCGTTCGCAGCGATGACTTTAAGAGGCTCTTCCATGGCACGGCGTAAAATACGGACACCGACCATTTCTTCGCCTTCTAATTTTAAGTTCTCGAGAACCAACATGGCGCGCAACAAGGCCACACCACCACCTGGAACGATTCCTTCTTCAACAGCGGCTTTGGTCGCGGCGATCGCGTCTTCAATACGATGCTTCTTTTCTTTCATTTCGACTTCGGTAGCAGCACCGACCTTGATCACGCCAATACCACCGGCGAGCTTCGCTAAACGCTCTTGCAGCTTCTCACGGTCAAATTGAGAATCGGTGTTCTCTAGCTGTGCCTTAAGCGCTGACGCACGAGCCTGAATCTGCTCCTTGTTGCCCTTGCCATCCACAAAGGTCGTATTATCCTTCGTTGCCACAACCTTACGCGCAGAGCCAAGATCCGTGAGTTCGATAGAGTCTAATTTACGACCCAAATCTTCTGTAATATAGGTGGCACCCGTCACGACCGCGATGTCTTGCAACATTTCTTTGCGACGATCACCAAAACCAGGAGCCTTGATCGCAAGCGTATTAAAGATACCTCGGAGCTTGTTGACCACGAGTGTCGCAAGCGCTTCGCCATCGACATCATCCGCGACAATGACGAGTTCCTTCTTTCCAGCTTTCAACACCTTCTCCAAAATCGGCACGAGATCTTGAACCGAAGAAATCTTCTTATCCGTCACTAAAATAAATGGTTCGGAATACTCGGCTTCCATGCGGTCCTGATTGGTCACCATGTAGTGCGAAGCATAACCTTTGTCGATGCGCATGCCCTGAACCACCTCTTTTTCAATACCAAAAGTCTGCCCTTCTTCCACGGTGATGACGCCATCACGACCCATCTCGTTCACCATATCCGCAATCGTTTTACCGATTTCGCGATCGTTGGCGCTGATAGAAGCCACGTGTTCGATCTTGTCACCCGTGACTGGCTGCGCGACCTTATCGCGCAATTCCGTGACAACGGCTTCCAACGCTTTTTCCATGCCGCGTTTAACGGCCAATGGGTTGGCGCCGGCTGTAATGTTCTTCAACCCTTCAGCAACCATTGCCTGCGCCAAAACCGTGGCCGTGGTCGTTCCATCACCAGCCACATCATTCGTCTTGGAAGCAACTTCTTTGACAAGTTCAGCACCGATGTTTTCCAACTTGTCTTCAAGTTCGATTTCCTTTGCAACAGTCACACCGTCTTTCGTGATCGTCGGGGAACCGTAGCCGTGTTCGATAACCACGTTGCGGCCTTTTGGACCCAACGTAACTTTGACGGCGTTTGCGAGTTTGTCGACACCGCGCTTCATCGCCTGACGCGCTTCCTCATTAAACAAAATAATTTTTGACATAGGTGTATGGTAAGTTATTCAATCACAGCCATGACGTCTGATTCAGACACAACGAGATATTCTTCACCGTCGACTTTGACTTCGTCAGGAGAATATTTCTTGAACATAACCTTGTCTCCAACTTTGGTGTTCATCGGCGCGCGCGATCCGTTGTCGAGCAAGCGACCAGGACCTGCCGCGATTACCTCTCCCTGCTCTGGTCGTTCTTTGTCGACCGTGTCGGGCAGGATAATACCGCTTTTCGTCATTTCTTCTTTGGCAGCCGCTTTGATGATGAGACGGTCACCGAGAGGACGTAACTTCATAAAAAATAGAAAATTGAGGAATTATGGATGAAAGGAAGGATTTAGCACTCTAAACATGAGTTTGCTAATCCAGTGGGTCTAGGATGCCAAAAATAAGGGCAAAGTGTCAAGACCCTAGTCATAAAGAAACAAGACACTGCTGTACAACAGTGTCTTGTGAAGAGAAGCGTGTAGCTCTGGCCTCGTGCCCTCTAGTTCTTGTGCCTATTCGGTTCTGGTCCCTCGAGAGCCGCTACGATACAGGCGGCGGCAAAACCGTGAATTTCAATGGCTGGCTCCGTTGCTTGTGCCGGCAAAGACATTTCGGTCACCCCAACACGAAAGACGCGACGCAACAGATGGGATAAGGCGTGGTTGTAACGAAGAAGAAAATCACGCACTTGTTGTTTAGAAAAACAGATGCCAACGTGCTCCCCCGCGCTGTCACACGCAAGGCAAAGCCCATATACCTGCAAGGGTCGACGCGACGTCACTGCGACCACCCTGACGCTATGTGTGCTGATGTCGTCACTTGGCTCATCATACTCAATATCCCGATCGGTAGGCATTCTCCCGATCGCCTCGATAATCGTGTGGGCTGGAGCTCCCCTGATCATCATCGGCACCTGGTCCCTGACCGGTAGTAACGCCGCCGCCCGGATACTCTCCTGCCATTCGACAAGTTTTTCCGGGCTCTGCGGATGGCAACGCTCGTCCAAAA
>CAYGGQ010000089.1:0-4098 GCA_964349535.1 uncultured Gammaproteobacteria bacterium
ACTCGCATCGATTGGCGGAAATGGCGTTGTTGGTGGGGAAGGGGATGTAGCGAGAGAGGCGGTTGTTGACAAAATCTCTAATTATTGCCACAGTCATCGTTGTTCATTGACATCGGGAGGAGAGCGTATCATGGCAAAGAAAACGGAAAGGCAGCAACTCAAGCGAGTGGCGGCGTTGGTGCGGCAGGCACAGGTCGGGGCGACTTCCAAGATGGCGTTCGATGATATGGTCGAACAGGCCAGGCAGAGTGATATTTCTCGCGTCGGCCGTGTACCCAAGCAACCAGCTTGGTACAACCTGTTTGGAATGTTTCGGAGTCCTTGTGAGGCCCTTTCTTGTGATGGACTAGGCCACACGACATCGAATTCTCAAGATGCGGGGATCTTTTTCGCGGTCCTTCTCGGAGTCATATCGATCTTTTATTTCTTTTTAGCGAAGGCGTCCGGTGGGCAGCTTATTGTTGCGGCGTCTGGCTTGTTAGTCAGCATGCGCTGGTTCACGTACTGTTTCTTTGCAGAGAATTGGAAGGACCATGCCAAGGAATTGAAGGAAAAGTGCGATCTGTTGCTGCGGAGACGAGGAGCAGGTTTTTTGCAAGACTATCTCTTGAAGGAAATTAATTCTGTCGAGCGGATGATCGTTGGCGACCAAACGGTATTGTTCCAAGTTCGTGATGAGCTGCAAAGGCGTCTGAAAAAGAGCCGTGAGCTTGCCGCGAAACTGGAAATGGGCGCACGGAGCGTTTCTCATGCGACGATTCGCGAGGCACTCGCAGCAGGCCATCTTGAGGCACAGACGCTTGTGGAGCAGCGCGTTCAGAATCTTGAACGAGTGCAAATGCACATCGCCAGACTTGAAGCCTTTTTCCGTCAGCTACGTGACGAGTGCCGCGCGATGCCTTTTGAAGCTCTTGCGCTTCTCGAGGAACTTCGAGAGGAACGAGATGCGTTACAGAAGGAGATTGCGCTTGTGGAAGAGGTGATCGCGTCTTCTGTAGCCCAACTCGAGGCAAGAATGTCGCGACTTGAGACGACGTTTAGTACGAGCCTCCCGCGTGCGGTCGCGCGTCTTACCGCGGCTGGTGAGGCGGATTTTGATCAGGAGCTTCGGCTCCTTGATTCAACGCTTGATCAGGTCGCTGGTTTGGTGGCTATCGCGGCCAAGCCGACCCAAGCGGCACAAGCCGAGGTTTAGTTTTTCTTTAGCCCCCCGATGGACAACGGGGGGCTTTTCTATATCTATTTGCTATACTGCAGGCCATGAAGCTACGTCTGTTATCAAAAACAAAGTCTTTGAAGGGAAAGCGGGTGTTGGTGCGGGTGGATTGGAATATTCCTTTGAAAGGAGAGCTTAGGAGTGAGTCGTTGCTTAAGGTGGAGCGTTCATTGGGGACATTGCGAGATTTATCAAAACGAGGCGCGCGTGTGGTTGTGCTGACGCATTTAGGTCGCCCAAAAGGAAAAGAGGCGGCGTTTTCGACACGACATTTGGTGCCTATTTTGAAACGTTATTTTGGCATGACGCTGATCATGCACGAAGAACGCATTTCTCATCCGCGAGAGCGGGCACGTGTTCATGAAGCGTTATGGACCGCCAAACCAGGCTCCATTCATTTATTAGAAAACGTGCGCTTTGAAGCAGGAGAAGAAAAAAATGATTCAGCGTTGGCAAAAGCGTATGCAGAGATTGGTGACCTGTTTATTAACGACGCGTTCGCATCTTGCCATCGTGCGCACGCTTCCGTCGTCGGAGTGGCGAAGATGTTACCGGCTTACGCAGGTGCCGCACTGGTCGCAGAGGTGAGAGCACTGTCACGGCTCATCGATCAACCACGAAGACCGCTTGTTGCTGTGATTGGTGGAAAGAAGCTGTCGACGAAGATCCCCGTTCTGCAGTCGTTGCTTCGTCATTGTGATTACGTATTGATCGGCGGCGCGATGGCGACAACTTTTTCCGCGGCAAAAGGACAAAGTGTAGGCAGGTCTTTCGTCGATCATGACGCGTTTAGAATGGCGCGACGTCTTGGACGTGATCCAAAAATTGCGCTCCCCATCGATGTTGCTGTTTCAACAAAGTTGGTCGGCGGACGACGAAAGGTTGTTGCGCTTGACCATATAAAACAAGATGAAATGGTATTTGATATGGGTCCCCAAACGCTCTTGGCTTGGAATTCTGTTTTTCGTTCCGCGAAAACGATTTTGTGGAATGGTCCGGTGGGTGTTGATGAGCAAGAGCCGTGGGATCGAGGGTCGAAGGCGTTGGCTCGTCTTTTAGCGAAACGCGCTGCCGTCGCGTCTACGTTTGTCGTTGCTGGTGGGGGCGACACGATTCCCGTGATCGCGGCAACAAAAACCATGAAAAAATTTGATTACGTTTCAACGGGAGGGGGCGCATTATTGGAATTTATTGCGAAGAATGGAAAGTTGCCGGGGTTGGTGGGGTTGATGAGAAAATAATTTTATCATCTTATTTTGTCATCCTCGTGCGTAGACACGGCAAAGCTGAGCTTAGCTCTGGGATCCAGTGCGATAGCACCAATAAGGAATCCCTTATGATTTGTTGGCGCTGGTGCCGCGCGCTGGATCCCCGCTTCCGCGGGGATGACAGAGTGATAGCTACTCATCACCTCTCTCAAGGTGTATCCTTATCAGGATCTTTAATCCTTTTATTTTATATCTATGAATATTTTTCCAAATGGGAAGGACAGTCCATGGTCGTCTGGTATCGTTTCTGCCCTGCTTGTGATGTTAGTTTTGTTTACGGGGGCAAAGGCTTGGAATGCGTTTACAGAGCATAGAGAAATTGGGCAGGTGCCACGTGGGCGTGACACGATCACGATCCAAGGTGAGGGCAAAGTTTCTGGGAAGCCGACATTGGCTCAGATCGACATCGGACTTTATTCTGAAGGAAAAGACGTGCCGGAGGTTCAAAATCAAAATAGTCAAAAAGTAAACGCAATGGTCGCGGCAATGAAAGAGTTGAGCATTGCAGAAGCAGATTTGCAGACGAGTCACTACTCTATTTCTCCGCGTTACGAATATAAGGATGGAGCGCAAAACGTGATCGGGTATACGGTTTCACAAAATGTCTCGGTCAAGGTGCGCGATTTAGCGAAGGTAGGAACGGTCTTGTCTAAAGTTGGTCAGCTTGGCGCGAATCAAGTGAATGGAGTCAACTTTACGATTGATGACCCAACAGCGTTAAAGCAGGAGGCGCGCAAGGAGGCGTTGCAGGATGCGCGCGACAAGGCGGAGGAATTGGCGAAAGCTTTGGGTGTAAAGATTACGCGTGTTGTGACGTTTGCTGAATCTTCCGGATCGGGTATTCCGCCGATGCCTTATGCTTATAAATCAGAGATGGCGGTAGCCACTGCCATCGCGCCTGATATTCAAGCAGGGAGTTTGGACGTGGTCTCGCAAGTTTCCGTCACGTTCGAAGTACGTTAATCGAAAGCGATTACTGTTATGTTTGAACGCGGAAAAATAAAATCCATTGTTGCGCGGGAAGTGCTTGATTCACGGGGCAATCCTACGGTCGCTTGTCGTGTCACGCTGACGTCTGGTGTTTCTGCGGAGGCGGACGTTCCGTCTGGAGCGTCCACAGGTTCCCATGAAGCTTGGGAGCTGCATGATGGGGGAAAACGCTATGGAGGAAAAGGTGTGTTAAAAGCCGTTGCGAACGTTAACAAGAAAATCGCTCCTGTCCTTCAAGGGATCTCCGCTCATCGTCAGAAAGATGTGGATCATGTGTTGATTGAGTTAGATGGGACACCCAATAAATCGAAGCTTGGAGCAAATGCGATTTTGGCGGTGTCGTTAGCTTGCGCGCAGGCCTCTGCGCGAGAGCGACGTTTGCCGTTGTGGCGTTCTTTGCGCGAGACGTTTCTTTTTCCACGAAAGGCAGCATTAACCGTGCCAACGATGAATTTACTCAATGGTGGCGCGCATGCTGGATGGGTTATGGATGTGCAGGAGTGCATGATCGTGCCGCATCAATCAACGATGCGTGAACGGGTGCGTGTGGGTGCAGAAGTTTTTCATGCGCTGGCTCGTTTGCTTAAAGAACAGGGATTGCCTACGGGCGTTGGAGATGAAGGA
>CAYGGQ010000090.1:0-4003 GCA_964349535.1 uncultured Gammaproteobacteria bacterium
CACCACCAACACGAAAGGATGAAATGACCTGCAGAAGTTAAGCGCCTCGTGACAAGGCGCGATGACAGAAGTGCGGATCATGGATCCGCGGTCATAGTGGCTTGAGGCAGCCCTTTCTCTCCTTCACAAGAGAGAAAAAGAATTGGGTTCCGTTGCGACTTTCGTGCAACGTGAATCCGTTCAGCCTCGGGGCTCGAATGCCCCGGTGATGTGTGACCCCGCCCTGCAAGAACAGGGGAAACGGGGAACTGGCCAGGAGGAAACGATGCATTGAAGAGCAGAAGCATCTGGGACAGACCAGAAATGGTCCATGATGAGCGCCTGGGTGCGGGTCACAAGCGGTAGAACAGTGGCTCGACTGTTCGCTTCCGCAAGTTCATCCGGGGTCACCGCGACAGACCTCGTAGCCTCGAAAGCTTAAAGTCGCACACGAGCAAAAAAAATTAAAAAAAACGCTTCAAAACGGCGACAGGAGAACTCTCCTTGTCGCCGTTTCTTTTTGTTTAGAGTGTTTTTCATTGTTGTCATCCTGAACCCCTCGACTTTGCTCGTGGTAAACTCCGCTAAACAGGGTGAAGGATCTTCGACAGAATGATCGATCGAAGATTCTTCACTGCGCTGCTGCTTCATTCAGAATGACAAGGGGATCTAGACTTTAAATATCTTTTCCAACACCTCTGTCATCGAGGTTTTTATTAAATCATGATCAACCTCCTGTCCTATTAATTTTTGTGTCATGGGCGACAGGGCGTTTCTTAATAAGTGAGCGATACGTGCCGGCATCACGAGATGAACGAGTTTCACAGGATGTGTTTGGATTTGTGTTTCTACCTCGTGTTCCATCTGTTTGATGAATTTGTGTAGCCGGTCATCATCAGACGGTTCGACGCTGCTCACGCTGCCGTTATCTGTATTTACGAATGAGCCTTCGTGATCCGTGTCGAGTGTACGGGGGAGCGCGATGGTTCCTACTTCATCCATCATGTCTTTTGCCGCATACCACAGGTGGGCTTGGACGCTGTCGGCTAAAACGATCAGGGCACCGTGTTCGACGTGGGGTTGGAGATGTTCGGGGATATGCATAGTGATGTGAAGTATAGTCTTATTTCGTTTAATCTACGACCGCAGGGAGAAGTTCATGATGTTCAAGACAGCGTGCTTCGTAGGTGACCTGGTCTTGAGAACCTTCGATGACCACGATTGGATCGTTTTCTGGCACAGGTTTGCCATTACGTAGGCGTTGCGTGCGTGTGGCGTTATACCGTCGACAGACCCCGCACACGGCGCGCGAACGATGGATGATCGTTTCTGGCAAAGCCATGATGGCTTGCGCCGTGGGGAACATCCGTCCGCGAAAATCCGTGTCTAGTCCGGAAACGAGTACGATCTTTCCTTGTCGAATTTGTCGCTCGAGCAGGTCTGCGATGGCGAGAGGAAAAAAACCGATTTCATCGATGCCGATGACCTGACGATCCGCGATGATGTTGGCGATGGCATTCAGATCGTTTGCGTCGACCGTCATCGCATCACAAAGAAGGCCAGAGCGCGACTGAACCGTCGACGTGCGCGTATCCATCGTTGGTCGAAGACAAATGAGTGGAATCTGTTGTTCACGAAAAATTTGCAAATGACGAACAAGCTCAAGCGTTTTTCCGCATGCCATGGGACCGGTAAAAAAAGTGAGGCTGCCGGGGATTTCGAGAGAAGAGGGGAAGGCGATCATACATCACGCGTTTAAGCCGCCGCGCGTTGCTGGATAGGCGCCTGTTTTTGCGCCGCTTTTCGATAAGCTAAAACAACGGCTGTTGCATCGTCTTTTTTTGCACGATCATGTTCGCCTTTGATGGAGCGTAGCGTCGCCTGACGTTGGAGTTCTTGAGCAGCTTCAAGAGGCTTGTCTTGGAATTCCAACAAGACTTCCTGGATTTCGCTATCAAGCGAGTTATCCGTGATCCCATCGCTCACCGCGATGTAGAGATCCCCATCTTCTACGCGCTCTGTCGTGATGGTTGGCTTGAATTCAATCCCATATTGTTTTTTCAAGAATCGGGTTGCACCGAGTGCCTGCGTCATGATATTGCGAATGGAACCCACCTTCACAAGAGCGGGACCTAGCAAGACCTTTCCCAACAAGGGTTGAAGCGATGGGTGTTGTTGCGCGAGCTGCACAATGTCCTCTTTTTTAATTTCCCGGTTCACATCTTGATCATCTACGATTGGAACGCCGTCTTTATCTTTAATACCAAGTTCCATGAGCTGTCTTAGTGGTGAATCGTCCTCCGTCAAACAGGCGAGTTCGCCGTTACGCAAACGATAGATACGCGTGTCGCCCACCTGTCCGATCGTAATGTGGTCTTGCCCTTTTGGATCTCGCCAGAGTTTTGCCAGCGAACCAGCAGCTCCGATGCTTTGCAAGAGACTGATGAGCATGTTCACATCTCTCTGATCTTGGAGATTAGGCTCATATCCTAGCTGCTCAACAAATTGTTGCTTTGCTTTAAGACCGATCTCACCACTCGCATCGACCATGCGCTCAACAGCAGAGTTCATGGTGTGGAGTGTGGCTTTGATAGCGGCTTCTACCTCGTTTTGCGTAAAAGGTGTTTCCGGAGAAGCCTCCATGATTTTGGCATAGGCAGGAGGGAGAGCACGTAACCCTTCGCGCGTTAAGACGCCTGCCGCTTGGGCAGACGCTTGATCTCCGGCAGGGACACCGCCCATGCCGTCTGCGACAAAAATGAGACCGCGCTTCACTGACATAAAAAAAGCATCTTCGTTTCGATCTGGATGATCGTGTGAGGCTTCTGATGCGCCACCTATTGATACCGTGCTTTTTCGTTCCCGCATTTCTCTAACTTCAGAATCAAGTGCTGGGTTTTGTGGTGTCTGTTCACTCCGTTTTGGTTGAATACGTTTGTCAAAAGCTCCTGGAGGTGGAGGAGTTTGCTGTTTTCTACCAAACAAACGACCAAGAGTTTCAAGCATATGGGGTCAGGTTAGCATATCGGATAAAACAACAAAAAACTTCCCGCCAAGAGCGAGAAGCGGAGAGTTGCGTGTATTTATCTGTCAGCTTCCACGTAGTCAGTCTCGGGAAGCTCGATGTCAGTAGAGAAAATGATCTGATCAAGCCACCAGAGGCGACTTTTATCGAGGGTGGGAGGAAAGAAGGGATGCCTCCACCAGCCATTGGCCATTTTAGCAGGACCCTCGATGATGACTTCATCTCCGTTCAAAAGTACGAGCGAAGGAAAGAAGCCGAGCCGATCCTCCGGAGGGAGCTCGAGGAGGTCAGGAGGCGGGTTCCTCCACTTGTACCAATCATTCACTGTGGTGAAGCCACGAGGTTTGACGGCGATAACAGTGGTTACAAGGTATCCGGGCTCATCGACATTGAAAACGGCGTTGAAGGGCCGAACGCGTACGGCAGCACCCAAAAAAGCTTCCGGGTGTGTTTGCAGTGCGGCGATGAGTTGACTACCAAGTCTTTCTCCATAAACGGTCACATGACGCATAGCAATCTCCTCTCTTTCTACTGGAAGAATCGTGCGACGACGGCTAAACCGATCAGGGCAGCCAAGAGCAGTTCGACAAAGAGGAAAACATCATAGACGGTATGAAGATGATATTTTGATGCTATGTTTGTCGCTGTGTCTTCATGTCGGATAGCTCGAGACAATCTTTCCCGGTCACCGCGAATGTCGATGGTGACTAGGTTGTTAAAGAACGCGCGTGCAGAGTGTATCAACGTGAGCGCGACAACCCACCAATGCCAGTGCGAGGTCACGAATGCTAGAGCTGTGCCCATTATGGTCTCCTTGTTTGGGGTGAAAGAACTTGCAGGATCGTGACAAAATAAGGGCGTTTTGTCAAGAATATAGGGGGTCCCGCGGGGTTGACAAAATGGCAAAAACATGATATAGTTTCTTTCGTTCTTTTGGCATTTTCGTGTTCAAATCCACCACCCATCCCCTCCAAGGAGGCTGGAATGCTCGATCGAGAT
>CAYGGQ010000091.1:0-3968 GCA_964349535.1 uncultured Gammaproteobacteria bacterium
CGTCGTCTAGAAAAACTCAAATTTAAGAACGATACACTCCCAAAAATGCCTGTGTATTTTTAACAAAAGGAGAACCGGTCTTGGGAATTTGGGTGGTGGAAGGAAGAAAAGAAATGGCGTGCAATGAAACGCCATCATAAGGAAAAATTTCAGTGGGGTCTGTGCTTATTTCCCCATGCTTTCCAATACGAGCCACCTGTATTTTTTGTTGATCGTCCTTGTGGCAATCTGATGTATATTTTATTGAAATTTTGGCCGATGGCGTTTCGGCTTGCGCTTCAATAGTTGATTCCGATAGCTTGTCAAAGGAAGCTTGTATTGGCTGCGGATGGCAACAACTAAAAAGGGCTGTGGCGACTAAAGGCACAACTAACAATTTTTGTAGGATTCCACCAAAATAGTTCATCAAGCAACACAATAGCTGAGGGGGGTTGTACCTGACAAGAGACGAACTCATGTAATTTGCTCGCTAAACCATCAGAGCTTGTTTTTTGACCAAGCTTCTAATCAATGCTATTCTTTCAATAATCATGAACCTAAGAAAGCTTTTTTCTTCCTTCGCCTTAACCGCGATGATTCTCGTGTCCTTTTTTAGTGTCTGTAAACAGATGTTTATAGCCTGTGGAATAGACTGCTCTCCCCAAACAATGAACGTCATGCACATGAATGACCAAGTGACCGCCTGTACCCAAGGTAGCTCGGGTTGCTCAACTTCGATGAAGGACCACATGACAACTTTTGCCAGCCAGTATCCGTCAATTGGAACAGATGTAGCATCGATTCTTTTGACCGTAGTTACCGTACTCTTTATTGCTTGGTTCTTGGTTACAAAGAGTGATCTTAATGGTTATGAAAAACTTCGAGTCAAATTAAAAAGTTTAAGATGGCGATTATCAAATTCTGTTTCGCCTGACTTTCTTGTTTTTGCATTCAGCCGAGGCATCCTCAATTCAAAAATTTACGCCTAATCACAGACGATAGGTTTTTTGCGAGATTTTCTCGTAGCCTATCGTTTTTGATTAGGTGTTTTAATTTATTCGTACATCGTATGAAATATGGATCCATTATCCTTATCACATCGTTACACTTTCGGCGTTGATGCCTTAAACAGCGCATCCCGCGCCGAACAAATCAAAGACATTCTTTGTAAGAGTTTCGAACATGTAACTGGGGGCCAAAAGATCGAAACGGACAGCGAAAATCGAGTCCTCACACTTTTAAGTTCCGAAGCTCTGGATATCGCGCCTATTAAAGGCGCACTCCAACCCCACGGCTTTCATTTACGTGAATTAAAACAAGATGAAGTCGCCCACGCTACAGCTCCAACAAATGAATCAAGAATTACTAAAGTCTGTGTCGAAGGAATGACCTGTCATAGCTGTGAAGTGATTGTCGAACGTAAATGGAAAAAGTTAGATGGTGTGAGCCATGTCGAAGTGCATGCAGGAACTGGGAAAGCGAAAATTATGCATACTGGCAAAGAACCTTCCATCGCTCAACTTCAAGATGCGCTCGGTGAAGGGAAGTACATTGTCAGTCTCAACGGAACCGGACATAAAACAACCAAGCCTTCCTTCCTTCAGCTCGTTGGATTATTTGCCCTCGTTCTTATTCTAGGCAAGATCCTCTCCAGTTTTGGATTGCTTAATACGAGTTTCTCCGTAGGAGCTGGCATGAGCTTTGGCGCGATCTTTATCATTGGGCTTGTAGCCGCGAGCTCATCTTGTATTGCGGTTTCGGGTGGGCTCCTCTTATCTTCTGCGGCCAAATTCAATGAACGATATGGTTCAGCTAGTCCAATAGGACGGATGCGCCCCGTCTTCCTCTTTGTCTTGGGACGTATTGTAGGATATGGCCTCCTTGGTGGGTTATTAGGCGTGATTGGCAAAGCACTTGCTCCGTCACCGCTTATCACGGCCTTCATCGCCATTCTTGCCGCCGTCTATATGATCGTTATGGGTCTCGACATGCTCAAGATCGCTCCAGCGTGGCTGAAACGACTCATGCCAAAGATGCCCAAAGCCCTATCACATCGAGTGATGGATGCGGAAGGAAAAGAACATCCTTTGATGCCGGCGGGCTTGGGTGCGGCGACGTTCTTTCTTCCTTGTGGATTCACACAAGCTCTCCAACTCTATGCCCTGACGACCGGAAGCTTCACCGTGGCCGCATTGTCACTCGGTGCTTTTGCTCTTGGTACAGCGCCAGCACTCTTAGCGCTTGGTTGGGCTTCCAGCTCACTCAAAGGCAAAGCAGGACGTTTCTTCTTCAAGTTTTCCGGTGCATTAGTTGTTACTCTCGGTCTTTGGAATATCCAAAACGGCCTCGCGATCGCCGGGTATCCTCTCTCGCTTCCAAAATTTGCCGTATCTTCTCCCAGTCTGGCTGCAGGAACGCTCAACGCAGCCAATCTCGCTACGGTTGTTAATGGCAAACAGGTGATTAAAATGAACGTTTCCGCTGGATATCAACCAAATCACTTTACCGTCCGCGCCGGGACTCCAGTTCGCTGGGAAATAGACGCTACAAATGGAGGTGGTTGTGCGAGCGTACTGATTTCACGTCAGCTCGGTATTCAAAAATTACTCGATCAGATTCCAAATAATGTGATCGAATTTACCCCAACCGTAACCGGCGAAGTTCCGTTTAGCTGCTCCATGGGCATGTATCGTGGCAGCTTCACTGTTCTGCCACCGGCATAAACATATGATCACAACACTGAATATCCAAGGGATGCACTGCGCCTCGTGCAAAGCGCTCATTGAAGATGTCTGCAACGATATCCCCGGCGTGACATCATGTACCGTCGATGTCTCAACTAATACGGCACGTATAGAGCACGACATGTCGGTTGATATTGAAGTTATCCGTCGAGAAATAGAAGGCCTTGATTCATATAAGGTCACCGTCGTATGAACAAAAATCTTACAGCCCTACTCATCGTAGGAGTGGTCGCGGTTACGGCTTTCATTATCGTATCCAAAAAAAATGTAACCGTAACCGCTAAAGCCCCAACAACGCAAAACACGTGCAGCGTAAATGGGGACTGTCCACTAAAAAATCTCTTAGGCGATGAGGGCCTCGTAAAAATCGATGACTTTATCCATGCGCACGGACTCGCTGTCGACATCGCTTCTTCCAGCCGTCTCTATATTGCAACACATAAAGGCTTGGATGTGCTCTTAGATGATACAAATCTTTATCAAATCGGAAAAAATACAGATGACCAAATGGGATTCGTCGTACATCCAAAGAATTCAAATGTTCTCTTCTCGAGTGGGCATCCCGAAACTGGAGGTACTATCGGCTTCCAAAAATCTGAAGACGGCGGGACGACTTGGAAAAAAATCTCCGATGGTATAAATGGGCCCGTTGACTTCCATACCATGACAATTAGTCCTATAAACCCTGATATTATCTACGGTTGGCATAATGACACGTTGCAACGCAGTAATGATGGTGGGCAGACGTGGAAGTTAACAATGACAAAGAATCTCTCACAAGTTATTAGTTTAACAGTGGATCCGCAGAAGACAGATCGCCTGTATGCTTCAACGGCATCTGGAATCATGGTGAGCGGTGACAATGGAGAAACGTGGAATGTGTGGTCGGAAAAATTCCGCAATGATTTTGCGATTGTATTAGCATTTAATCCAAAAAATACCGCGGAAATACTTACCTCGACCAAACAGCAAGGCTTCTTGAAGACAACGAACGGCGGATTGACTTGGAAACCAATAGATCCACCAGACGCTAAAGGTCGCGCTCTTTTCGTCGCATACGATCCGCAAAATTCATTGATTGTGTACGCATTATTAACTGATCAGAGTCTTTATAAGAGCGCAGACGGAGGAGATAACTGGAAGAAAATTCGCTAATTCAACTCATATGATGAAAACAACATTTACCATCCTCGGTATGACATGCGATGAGTGTGCCAAACGCAATGAACACGAATTGCAGGAATG
>CAYGGQ010000092.1:0-3894 GCA_964349535.1 uncultured Gammaproteobacteria bacterium
CTCTATACAGGTGTGAAGGAGCGAGACCCTTCCTACAGGATGACCATGAGGGGCACTCGTACTTATTGCTCTTGCTACTTCTCCACTAAAACCAACACAAGAGCCCGATAAACTATTTGTTGAAAAACCTTTGCCGGAATCTTTAAGTTCATCAGCATAACGAAGATGCCCTCTTATAACAGGGATATCCTCACAGCTTTTCACCAACTCTAATAAATCTGCTTTCAACATAGAATTCAAGGTAGCACAAAACCAATCAACAGATCAAGCATTAGCTGGCTAGACGGGTCTTTACCCTTACCACCAAGATTGCAATGTTTTCCGTTTATTTTCTTGATCGGCCTCGAGGCCGGCATTTTTATATTGTTGGCTGGCCACTCGGGTCTAGTACCCTTTGGGACTGTCTCATCTTACCTATTCTTGCCGTGAGACACAATTGTGGCGTTTCAGGCTAAATGAGACATTTGAGACAGTATAAAAAGGGACCGAGCTTTGTGATAAAAGGTGAGTATACATACACCATCACGAACATGTAGGCATTTACCCAAAACGGAGTATGATAAAACCCGCTTAGTTCCCCTTCGCAATTATGAACGCACAAAAAAATACCGTTAAAAATATAAAAATTGCATTCCTTCTTAATCTTTCTTTCACCGTCATTGAATTGGTCGGTGGCCTATTGACGAATAGTCTGGCAATCCTATCGGACGCACTTCACGATTTTAGCGATTCAGTGTCTTTAGCCATGTCACTCTATCTCGAAACTAAAAGTGAGAAACGAAGAACGGCAGAGTTCTCGTATGGTTACAGGCGTTTATCTCTGTTCTCAGCCCTCATCAGCAGTACAATTCTTATTGCCGGTTCGATATTTGTAATCCTTGAAGCTATCCCAAGGATTTTTGAACCTCAGCATTCGAACGCTCAAGGTATGCTCGGCCTCGCTATTCTAGGAATTGCTGTGAATACAATCGCAGCTTTGAGAACGAGAAGAGGCAAAAGCTTAAATCAACAAATGATCACATGGCATCTTATGGAAGATGTCTTTGGTTGGGTGGCAGTACTCGTCACCAGTCTGGTGATGCTGGTTTTTGACTTCCACATGTTGGATCCATTGCTTTCTTTAGGCATCACCACTTATGTGCTCTGGAATGTTTTCAAGAAACTAAAAGTCGTGCTAAAGATTTTTCTTCAAGCGGTTCCACAAAATATTTCTGTTAAAAAAATCGAGAATGGACTCAAGAAAATACCCAAAGTGGCTTACGCCCATGACACTCATGTGTGGTCTCTGGATGGTGAAAGCCACGTCTTATCCACGCATCTGGTTGTGCGCCAAACAAGCTCGGCAAAGGAACTGATGGAGATCAAATGTAAAGCCAAGGAGCTGATCAGCCATTTTGGAATTGAACACGCAACGGTGGAACTGGAACAAACGAATGAGAGTTGTAATTTAAAAAACCATTGATGTCCCACCCTCTTAAAAACAAGGCGCTGATTCTTTCCTACTTCACAGTTGGATACAATATCCTTGAGGGACTTGTCTCCATCGCGGCAGGAGCGCTAACGGGAAGCGTCTCCTTGGTCGGATTCGGCTTTGACAGCTTCATCGAATCCATATCAGGGAGCGTTATGATTTGGAGGTTCAGTGCGAAAATTAAGGATGAAGAGCACGAAGAAGAAATTGAAAGAAAAGCGTCCAAATTCGTGGGTTACAGTTTCTTTGTCTTGGGAGCTTATATTTTATTTGAATCCGTCAAAAAGCTTTACCTACATGTAGGGCCGGAACCAAGTATTCTCGGCATTATTATTGCCGCGCTTTCTTTGATAGTCATGCCTTTTTTAGCTCACCTTAAGTACAAAACCGGAAAATCCATGAAGAGTAGAAGTCTGGTTGCAGATTCCAAACAAACTTTTGTTTGCGTACTCATGTCTATAGCCCTCTTGCTTGGAACGGGAGTCAATTTCTTATTTGGCTTTTGGTGGGCAGATGCAGTCACAGGGCTTGTTTTTGTTCTCCTTTGCTTCAAGGAAGGACGTGAAAGCATTCAGGAAGGAAAACTTTGTTGTCACTGAATATGACTTTATCCCACGCATTAATTTTAGGGATCGTAGAAGGATTTACGGAATTTCTACCCATTTCCTCAACGGCGCACCTCGCTTTGACAGGCAAACTGCTTGGGCTGGAACAAACGGAGTATTTTAAGAGCTTCGAGATCATCATTCAACTGGGAGCCATTTTGGCAGTTATAGCCCTTTACTGGAGAAGCCTTTTACAATGGGAAGTGATCAAACGTCTCGTTGTCGGTTTTATTCCAACAGGGATTTTAGGTCTTTTGTTCTACAAACTGGTCAAACTCTATTTGCTCGAAAGTTTTCCAGTGATGCTCACGGCTCTGCTCGTGGGAGGTATTCTGCTGATTGTTTTTGAGAAAACACACATGGGAAAGAAAGGCGAAGCCAAAGGTGTGGCAGACATTCCTTACAAAACCTGTTTTTACATTGGCCTGTTCCAATCTTTAGCCATGATTCCTGGAGTCTCCCGTTCCGCTGCTACCATTGTTGGAGGCTTATTGCTGGGGCTTCAAAAGAGAACCATTGTGGAATTCTCCTTCCTGCTCGCAGTGCCCACCATGCTCGCAGCCAGCTCATTGGACATTTATAAAAATGCTCAAAGTTTTACAACAGCTCAAATCACGCTACTAAGCGTAGGGTTTATCACTTCTTTCCTCATGGCCTTGGTGAGTATCAAATTCCTGCTCGCTACACTGGGAAGGCAAACCTTCAGTGCATTCGGCTTCTATAGGATCGGAATTGCCTCGGTCTTCTTCATTCTCCTCGCTCTTGGGTTTTAAGTGCTGGATTCTACTTCTACAGTCACCTTTCCAAGATAAGAAATATGGTGATGGAGTTCATGCTTTACCTCATCAGTGATTTTTTCAATTTCTTTGAGGGTCATTTGGGAAGATAGCTCAAGCAGCACTTCAGCATGCACACGATGTCCCACCCACCTCGCATGGATACTTCTAACCGATCTCACGCCTTCCACGTCTTCGGCGGCATGTTCAATCTCGTGGATGATTTCAGACTCAATGCCATCTAAGCTGCGGGTCAAAACAGCTTTTGCAGATTCCCAAACAATAAAGAAAATAGCGATGGTGATGCCAAGCCCCACAAGAGGATCTGCTAAAGGGAAGCCCTGCCAAATACCTAAGGCTCCCAAAAGAACAGCCAGACTTGTCCAGCCATCGGTGCGGGCATGATAACCGTCTGCGATGAGGGCAGCACTGTTGATTTCCTTTCCAACCTTGATCCGGAACATCGCCACAAGCTCATTGCCCAGAAATCCAATCACGGAGGCAAAGATTACTGCACCCAAATGACTCACGGCTTGAGGATGTAAAAATCGATCCACCGACTGATAAGCGGCAACCACCGCACTGCCAAAAATAATCAAAACAATAATAAGTCCAGCCAAGTCTTCAACACGTCCATAACCATAGGTAAATCGTGAGGTGGGTTTCTTTCGGGCAAACAAAAAAGCGATGCCGAGGGGAATTGCTGTCGCTGCGTCTCCAAAATTATGAATGGTGTCAGCGAGCAGAGCTACACTTCCGGAAATAACCACCACCACGACTTGAATAAGTGCTGTTATGGCAAGACCAACAAAAGACCATTTGATAGCCCAGAGTCCACGAGCTGAAGTTGTAATGGAAGCGTCTACCACTCCATGAGTGTGGTCGTGGGAAGAGTCATGAGAGTAATCGTGTTCGTGCATATTTAAGAGTAAACAACGTACAAAATGATGAGAATCAGCAAAGGATAGGCAAACATTAGTTGAGGCTTAAAACACTGCCACGGACTGAATCCTCCTTCATGAGTTTTCATATACTGGTAGAC
>CAYGGQ010000093.1:0-3801 GCA_964349535.1 uncultured Gammaproteobacteria bacterium
CGAAAGCAGGGATTTTTACGTGCCCCGTGATGCGCCCTGCGCATTTTACGGGGCTCCGTTTCGTTTGCTTTCTCGGGATTCACGTGGCGCAGCCATGTTCTAGACGGAGACCATTCTTTTTTCCCCTCCCCCATGTGATACGCTTATCCCATGTCGCGTGAACAGATCCCTCAAAATCCCTCACCACAAGAACCTGAAATAGAGCCAAAGGACATTGAGCGTCTGCTGATTGAAGCTCTCACAAAAGCTTTGGACATGGTTTCAGCACCCGATCCAGAGGCTTATCCTCCGGAGCTTGAAAAGAAAAACTTTCGCATTCAGATCCAAGAAAAAGAAGCCGTCACACGCATACTGCTACGGGATAAAATCACCGGATATGAACGAGACCTCGGAAACTTTTTGCCTCCCGGCGTTCGGTTTAAAGCTTCCGATCATTTTGCTTTTGCTCCAAATGAAAAGGAAGTGCTCTTTAAAAAAGACGAGGTTGAATCACGTGGTTTTCTTCTAGGTCTTTTTCATGAAATTGGGCATGCAAAAACAACACGGCGACATGAGATGCCTGTTCTCGAAGAACTCAAAGCCTTTCTCCAAGCCCTTTCTTCTTTTCTCACTTCCCTAAAAAAGAATGGATTATCACCCGATAAAAAACGGGCAGTCGAAGACTATTTGCCCGCATGGTATCTCGAAAAAGAGGTGGCTCTGACGGCTCAATCCGAACGCAATGCGTGGGCCTATGCACTCAAGGCGTTGCGTGAATTGCAACGCGATCATTTTGCTGTTTTCACGGGTTTCAAAAATGCCGATGCTATTTCACACTATATCAATCGCTGTCTCTACACGTATGACGTCAAACACACCCTCGAGATGCTCGAAAAAATGGATGTCCGTGCGCTTGCTCAATTAACAAAATCTTCAAAATTCATCAAAAAAAGAAAGACATTCCCCTCTCTTATCCAGATACATAAACCGGATTGACGACAAGAAAAAACTTTTGAATCTATCTCCACCCCCTATATTTGGAAAGGATTTTATACAGCAACGGATAGCGTGGCACATCCCATGTGCCCATCAAACTCACTCGATTGCCCCCCCAACCCAATTTGAAGCGTGTGATCCCATCCCACGTTGATTTATAGTCAAAAGCTGTCTGATCTTCCGGATTACACCCCCACCAGTCATACCAATATCTGCCTTCGGCCTTTGCTCCCTGCATGGCAGACCAGTGTAAGGCGTAGGGCGCCATTGTCTGCCGCGCTTCTGATGTAGAGGCCCCGTGCAGATATGTCACCGTATCGCCGTACGCAATTTCAAGGTTTGCCGCTAAGACCTTTCCCTCCCATTCGGCTAATCGTAAACGCGCGATCCCTGACTCTGACAGCTCTCGCCAGAGCGCATGCAAGTAGTTTTTTGCGTGCGGTAGAAATCCGTCTCGTTTTGCTGTTTCCTCGGTCAATCGCCAAAATAGATCAAAGTCCTTTTCCGTCGTCCCTTCTCGAACCGTAATCCCATGACGTTCGGCGACACGAATATTGTAACGCGTTTTGGTATGCATCGCGCCTTGCAGAATGGTTGTTTCTTGTCGCAAATCCGTGAGCAGCGTCGTCGAGGGACTTAAAGATGGCCGTCGTTGCCAAGACGACATCGTTGCCACAGATCCAACGCGTGGTTCAAGACGTGTAAACAACGAAAAACCAGACAACAGGTCTATTGGTTTTCCAAAAGCGCGATTCAGCAACACAACGGCATCCCGCTCTGCTTCTCCAAGAAATACTGGGCCGCGCGACGCAAACCAGTAGCTTCCGCCCAGACGACGATAGCGAATAAACTGCGCCATCATTTTCCAAGCACCCTCCTCTACCCACACCAACCGACATACTTCGCGTCCACACTTTTTCTGAAATTCCCCCCACGCCCAAGATTGCGCAAATGGTGTCCAAGATGGCTGTTGAAGTTTTTCTTCCCACATCCCACGATCTTTCACGCGTTGCCAAGACATAGATTAACGAGAAAGAAAACGGAGAGCTTCACGTACACGCGCGGCTGTATCGAAGACCTCTGGATTGATATTTTTTAACACCTCTCGTGCCTGCGCTCCCGAATAGCCGAGAGACTCTAAAGCCGCGATCACCTCTCCATCACCGGGAGCAACCTGTTGTGCTTCCACAAGCTGGCCTTTCAGCTCTAAAATAATTTTCTGCGCTGTTTTTTTGCCAACGCCTGGTACGGAAGTCAACATCCCCAGATCGCCTGCCATGATTGCTCGACTCACCGTGTCCGCGGAACCGACAGACATTAAGGTCATCCCAACTTTTGGACCAACACCTGAAACACCGAGTAGACGCTCAAAAAAATCACGGTCACTGGATGACAGAAAGCCATACAATTCATGCGAATCTTCACGAATATGATCGTGGATATAGACCAAGACATCCTCCTCCTTTGTGAGCGAAACGATGGTGGAAGGCGTCACATGAAGATGATACCCAACCCCCGCCACCTCAAGTACAAGCGAGGTTGCTCCTTTGTCCAAAATACGTCCTCGCAATGAACCAATCATATACGCACCCAGTGTAGGGAAAAGGCTAAGAAAGCGCAAAACCCCATCCATTGACAGACCGCGCAGGCTATGGTGGACTACTGTTGTTCATCTCTCTGTTGTTTCTCGAGGGAACGTACCTTTACATTAAATGAAGGAGTGTATCGTGGCCCAACAACAATTGCATCGGCAAGAGCAGCAATATGGATTACAGTTTGAACTGGATCTCAAACGAGCGCTCATCAGCTTTGGATGCAATACGCAAACAAACCACGTGTGGGATCAACACAAAAAAAATGACCTTGTTTTGTTTGGCTACCGGGGTCCGAAGTTTCTTCGTCCTGTGGCCATTCAGCTGACCTTTCAAACAGAAAATGCCGAGAAGATGACGGTATTTTTGCACACGAGAAAACGTAGTAAAGCACAGATGGTCTCCGTCTATGTTGAACTACCACCACACGCCGACCCCCTGATAATCGCGACCACTATTCTTGCGTTCGCCCATCAAGCTCAAACAGCCGAACATCCATCGGTCGTTGGTTTGACCATCAATCTCGAAGGTGTAGGCACCACGTTTGATCTCTCAACCCGTATTGAGGAAATTCGTGCCTCGCTCCTTCAACGAAGACACTTGCGACGACAAGGAACCATTGTCCGTGCCGGACCAACGTTCATCGTGATCAAGTTGACTGAATATAAGCGTTACGACACGAAACGTGTCGGTGACTACCGAGCCTATTTTGGACAAATTCATGACAAGGTTATTCAAGCGTGGCTCAAGGATACCCCTGCTATGATGCTCCAAAGAGAGGTGCACTTTATCCCGACGGCAACCGTGTCTAAATTTCTTGTGGAACATATTCCCACAGCCACCACCTCCATCTATCACACCGCCCAGGATGTGCGTCTCATTAACCCCATCTCTTTTCCTCCTTCAAAGTGACAACATTCTAAAATCCCCCTGATTGGACATCTGGGGGATTCTGCTTTTCTAGACAAAGGTCACCGTGCTCACTAAATCATTTTCTTCCTTAAAACGCATCAACCGAACGCCTTGCGTATCACGTCCAAGCGATGACACGGATTTGAACGGGGTGCGGATGACAATGCCCTTTTTAGACATGATCATCAAATCACGCTCGTCCTCCTTACTCGAGACGTAGGCTCCCACCACGCCACCTGTTTTACTCGTCACCTTCGTCGTGCGGATGCCAGACCCCCCACGTTTTTGAACCTTGTATTCATTCAGGTTGGTGCGCTTGCCC
>CAYGGQ010000094.1:0-3722 GCA_964349535.1 uncultured Gammaproteobacteria bacterium
GCTTGGGGCATGAACGGCAAATACCATTGATAATGAGTGGTGGCGAAGGGAAGAGCGTTCAGCCGTGACGGTCGGATGTCGCAACGCCTGAAGTCAGGATGCAGCCGTTCTGGGTTATGGAAAAGCGTAAAAATAGGCGCGTCTGGGTACATTTCGTGCAATGCCAGCAATACGCGTTCCGCTCCGCCGTCTTGAATCAGATAGTCATGGACAAGCGCGACCTTCATGAGGCAGAGCCTACCAGACCTACACGCCTTCTTCCACTCCTTTGTGACGAAGGACGGCTAAGGGGGTTTTGAACAAGATCAAGAGGTCACGCCAAGGGGACCAATTTTCGATATACCATGTGTCGAGGCGTACCTCATCTTCAAAATCGAGATCAGAGCGTCCAGAAATTTGTGCGATGCCAGTAATGCCGGGTTTGATCGCGAGTACGCGTCGATGGTGCGGTTTGTATTTGGCAACTTCTTCGGGTAAATGCGGGCGAGGACCAACGAGGCTCATGCGGCCGAGAAAGACGAGGAAGAGTTCGGGGAGCTCATCGATGGACCATTTACGAATGACGCGACCAACCGGAGTGACACGCGGGTCGTCTTTCAGTTTCACGAGCGGGTCGCCTCTGCGCAGGTTGAGGTGCGCAAGTTCGTTGTAGCGCATATTGTTGGTGTGCGGATACATCGAACGAAATTTCATGTAGCGAAAAGCTCGGCCATGCTCGCCAACGCGTTCTGGCGTAGAATCATCGTCCAGACGATAGAAGATGGGGCCAGCCGAGGTGCAACGAATGATGATCGCCGTGATGAGCATGATGGGAGAAAAGATGATGATGAGCATGCTTGAAACGACCAGATCAAATAGACGCTTCGTGATGCGACCCCAACCGTCGAGTGGCGTACGTTTTACCTCAATGATCGGGAGACCGGCCGCGGTTTCAACTTCAATGCGCGTGAAGGAGGCGGCAAAAAGATCAGCGAGATAGCGAAAATTGAGGTGCTGTTCTTCCGCGAACGCGATAATGTCGAGCGCCTGTTCTTTTGAGGTGTCCGGATCGGCCAGCAGGATACCGTCGAGCTTCCCTCGATCTTTTAAGTGTTTGAGTCGACCACGCACATCGTCATTCCACTGTTTTATCACATGCACGATGGTGTAACCAAAGGCTCCGTTGCGTCGATAAAGATCGGTGAGGTCACGTGCGGCTTTATTTTGTCCGATGACAACGATACGTTGATGACCGATGTGCGCACGAAGAAGCAGATGACGCATCAATCGGAGCAGGAGGCGACCAAACCATACATAGAGAATCGCGATTCCCCAAACGGCGATGACCAAGAAGCGCGAGGTCGTGACTTCGCGGCGAAAAAAAACGGTGGCGATGATGACCATGATGCCGGCGGTTCCAGAAAGAATGATGCGGCCAAGTTCGCTCCAGGCGCGACGCGGCTGTAGGTTGTATAAGCCAGCTAAGGCAAAAAAAAGGATCCAAATGCCGGCAAAGACGCTGGTCGTTGTGAGGTATTGGCTGAAGGGGACATCCGTAAAAATGGGACGGATTTCGGTGAAAAACTTGGAATACCTCAACAGGTAGGCAGTCACAGCGGCACCGAGCAACGCGATAAAATCCAAAGGAACTTTAAGAGCGGTAAAGGTAAGATCAATCCGGCGCATAAGGAATGGCTACAGTATAGCAAAACGGCCACGGCATCAGTAGCGAGGGGGGGAATAAAACGTCCCCCTTCGCTAGGAGCTTTGGGGGACGGGCTGTCAGAGAGGCTTTTGTTCCGGCTGCGCGGGAGGAGGGATGCGAGGACCATCGAAGCGGTCCTCCGTGTCGGGAATGTCAACTTCGTAGGTCTGTGAGCCATCTTGTACTGATGCGTGGAATGCTCCGAAGTAGAACATTGGATATCGATCCCCAGAGAAGCGGATCCTCACCTCAGCCGATGCATCGGGAGGGAGGTTCAAGGTTGCCTTGCAGCTGATCTGTGGTCCATTGTTTACGCAAGGCCCTTCGCCGGATGCGCGAGAGATGTCACGCGTGTCATGCCTGGCAGAGAGTGACATCATCACCGTGCGGCCATTGGAGGCTTTGGGCGTCGGGAATGTGACGGTGTAGGTTCGATTTATGGATGCAGGTTTTTCGCGATCGGTCTGCTCCTGCTTTGGAGGCGCTCCATGTCCTCGGTGATACGGGGCGATGAGCTGATAGTCGAATAGCTGCTTTTGCAGGATCTCGGCTTCGTAGGTGTGATCCTTGTCGCGAATCGAGACGTGGAATGGGCCGTAGTACCAATTCGGACGGCTATCACCGGAGTAGCGGAGTGCGACGGATGCAAACACGTCGTCGTCAAGGTCAAGGAAGGCCTGACAGGTGACCACATGACCGTCGTTGTCACAGGTCTCACGTGTAGAGTCGTGAACGTTTCGTGTGGCATGCCAAGCAGACAGCTCTACCGTCATCGTGCGCCCGTAAACATCTGGAGGTGTTGGGAACGTGATGGTGTAGGTTTGGCCTATACCGATCAACTTCTTGAAGAAGTTTTGCTGATGCCAGGTGAGCAATCCAAGCAGACTGAGCGGCACGAAAAGGCGCACGAAAAATAATGACAGCGAGGCTGCCGACTCCGATGACGGGTTCGTAGCATTTGATGCAGAGGGAGCGGGTTCCGTGGGTTGCATCGCATTCTCCTTTGTTGAAAAAGTACTGATACCAACGTAGCGAAAAGAGAGGATTTTGTCAATCTTCTGGATTGGATCTCCGATTCAGAACCTCCTCTTAGTGTAAGAGGAGGCAGGAGGAGTTATTTTAAGAGGGGGGACATGGATCGAACCATGCGTCTGTCATCGTACTTTTACGACGCATGAAAGCAGGCTATGATGGTCAGCATGGCAAAACTCTCTTCTCACTTGCGAACGTTTCTTGAATATATCGAAGTCGATAAAGGACGGTCACCGCTGACGGTGCGGAACTATCAATTTTATCTTCAGCGTTTTATTGATTGGGCAAAGGATCCAGACGCAGCGGCGATTGATCAAGACATGGTTCATCAATTTCGTTTGTACTTGAACCGTCTTTCCAGCCGCGACCAAGGGACGCTCAAAAAGACGACGCAGAATTATCATTTGATCGCGCTTCGTTCCTTTCTGAAGTTTCTTGCACGGCGAGACATCAAAACGCTATCTCCAGAAAAGATTGATTTGGCGAAGCAAGGAACACGCGAGGTCGCGTTTTTAGAGGCGGCAGATTTAGCGCGGTTATTGGAGATGCCGGCGAAAACAGACGCCGTACCGATGGTACAGGCGCGAGACAAGGCGATTCTCGAACTGTTTTTTTCTACGGGGATGCGCGTGTCGGAATTAGCGAATTTAAAGAAAAGCAGTATCAATTTGGAGCGTGATGAATTTTCCGTGCGAGGCAAAGGGGATAAGCTGCGCGTCGTGTTTTTATCTGGACAGGCGCGTTATGCGGTGAAGGCTTATCTCGCGCTGCGAAAAGATGAATTGCCGTCACTCTTTATTCGACATGATCGTGCGCGCGCAGGTGCAAAAGAGGTCGGGCCGATTACGCCACGTTCGATCGAACGACTCGTGCATCAGTATTCCATCGCAGCGGGTATTCCAAAGAAAATTACCCCACACACCCTGCGCCACTCCTTCGCAACGGATTTGTTGATGAACGGTGCAGATCTGCGCAGCGTGCAAGCATTGCTTGGTCACGCGTCCAT
>CAYGGQ010000095.1:0-3664 GCA_964349535.1 uncultured Gammaproteobacteria bacterium
ACAGACTGGGACCTTTCCCGTCAGCAAGAATTCTCGGGTGAAGACTTGCGCTGGTTTGACCAAGAAACAGGCGAACGCTTTATTCCTCATGTCATTGAACCTACTTGGGGTCTCACGCGCAGTGTCTTAGCTGTACTGTCTGAACATCTGGATATTGATGAAGCGGACACAACCGAGGAAGGTGAAAAAGAGCCGCGCATGGTGCTCCGCCTTCCGCCCCGACTCGCTCCTGTGAAGGCCGCCGTTCTCCCTCTTCAAAAAAAAGATGGTCTGGCTGAAATGGGTCGAGAGCTTACCTCTGCCATTCGTAAAGCCGGTTTAGTCGTTGAATACGATGAATCCGGCTCCATCGGAAAGCGCTATCGTCGCCAAGACGAAATCGGCACGCCGTGGTGCTTCACCGTGGACTATCAAACCAAAGAGGACAAGACCGTAACGGTCCGTGACCGTGATGCAATGACGCAAGAACGTATCGCCCTCGCGGACGTCCCAAATTGGATCCATCACCGATTAACGCAATCGTAAAAGCAGCCTATGAAACCCATCTCCAGACGACTCAAAAATGGTTTACAAGCCATTGTCGACCCACAAAAAGGCGCCACCTCCATGACCCTGATGGTGCTCGTAAAAGTCGGTTCTCGCTACGAAACCAAATCGATCAATGGGGCTTCGCATTTTATTGAACATCTCATGTTCAAAGGAACGAAAAAGCGACCGACTGCATTGCTCATTAGCAAAGAACTAGATCGCTATGGCGCGGAGTACAACGCCTTTACCAGCAAGGATCTGACCGCCTACTACGTCAAGATGGACGCGGCAAAAACAGAACTCGCCATCGACATGCTTCACGACATGATCTTCAACTCACGCTACGATAAAAAAGATATTGATCGTGAACGCGGTGTCATCATCGAGGAGATCAACATGTACGAAGACAACCCTCGCATGCACATCGAAGATCTTTTGGAAGAAACGCTGTTTCCAAATAGCACGCTTGGCTGGAATATCGCCGGACCACGTCAAGTCATTCGCGATATCTCTCGCCAAGATCTTGTTGATTATCGCGACCGTTACTACATCCCCTCACGTATAACGCTCGTTATCTCTGGCAAAATCATACCCAACATTTGGACGTTATTAGAAAAAACCTTTGGGAAAATTAAGCAGCCGAAAATGTCACAAGACTCCGCCTTCAAAAAATTCAATCTCCCTGCGAAATTGGCTAAACCAATCTCCGTTCAATCAAAAAAGACAGAACAGGTCCAACTCGGGATCGCCTTTCATGGTTTTTCCTGGCACGACAAACGTCTCGCCGCCACAAGCCTCTTGAGCACTATTTTGGGTGGCACCATGTCTTCCCGCCTCTTTACCCAAGTCCGTGAACGTCGTGGGTTATGCTATTCCATCAGCGCCTCCCACCAACCCTTAGAAGACGTCGGCATTTTTACCGTCATGTCCGGTTTAGAAAAGAAGCGCGTAGACGAGGCGGTGAAGGTAATTTGGGGTGAACTAAAGAAAATGACAAAAACCCTAGTAAATACAGAGGAATTGCAGGGAGCCAAGGATCATATTCGAGGAAAATTACTGCTGGCTTTTGAAGATTCCTCGACACACGCGGATTGGTATGGCAAACAATGGGTGTTTCAGGGTAAGCTCGTGACCTTGGAAGAGCGCCTTCGCGAAATCAACCGGGTCACGGCGACCGACATACGCAATGCCGCCAAAGCCCTCTTCCGAACGCCGTCGATGGCTGCAGCCGTCATCGGCCCCTTTGAACACCCCTCTACGGTTGAACGCATGTTTCAGCTCACCTAATGCCCTATGCAAAAACTCATTATCGCCAATTGGAAGATGCACTACGGCCCCATCAAGGCTGGTGCTTGGATTCGCGCCTTTCGCCGCGAACGCCTTCCGAAAGATTTAGACATCGGCGTTGCGGTCCCACACGTCTCCCTTCCTGCCGCTCGCTCCTCTCTCGGTCGTGCCAGCGTCCCTATGCTTGGCGCCCAAGACGTTTTTTGGATGGACGACGGCGCCTACACCGGCGAAATCTCCCCTGCCATGTTAAAAGAGTTTGGCGTTGCCTTTAGCTTGGTGGGGCATAGCGACCGTCGCTTACTCCTCGGAGAGACGGATGACATGATCAATAAAAAAGCGATCGCTTTGCAAAAAGCTGGCATGCGCCCTGTGATCTGTGTTGGAGAAACGGATGCACAGCGAAAAAAAGGCGAGGCGAATAAAACGGTAAAAGCTCAGCTCACCTCGGCGCTCGCTCAACTCAAGGGCGACGGGGTCACAGCACCAGCGTTTGCCTATGAACCCGTCTGGGCTATTGGCACGGGAAAAGCCTGTTCCACGCAAGACGCGCAGCAAATGCATGAGTTGATCTATGGGGTCTTATCGAAAAAATTCGGTAAAGCCGCGGAATCACTGCCGATTCTCTATGGTGGTTCTGTGGATGGACGCAATGTCGCTGATTATATGTCGACCACGCATGTGGATGGGGTACTCGTAGGAGGCGCTTCCCTCGATCCTCGCGCCTTCGGTTTGCTCTGTCGCGCTGCTTTACCCGCGTAACTACCCATGTTCGTTCCGATTCTTGCCTTTACCCTCGCACTGCTTGCCCTCGGTCTAGCCGCCTCTATTGTTGTGCGCCACTGGAAAGAGATGCGCTTGCTTGATCCCCTTTCCATTCAAGAAGAACGCGAACGACAACAACGAGAGGCGCTGATGGAGCGTAGATTTGAACGCGTGCATGCTGACAAACTCCAACCCTTAAAACGTGCCGCCCGCCACATTGATCGTGTCGCGAAGGCCGCCTATCGTCATACCTACCAACGGTTGTTGGCATTTGAAGCGGTCTACAAAAAAAACATCAAAGGCCCTTTTGCTGCCATGGCCCCGTCCAACCGCGATCGCATCAAAAATCTTCATCAAGACGCGAAAGCGTTCATGCGCGATCTCAAATGGGCCGACGCAGAACGGCGCTACCTCGAAATTCTGGCACTCGATACCCACCAAGCCGAGGCCTACAAAGGGTTGGGTCAAATTTATCTCAAACAAAAACTCTACCCTCAAGCAAAAGAGACATTCGATTTTTTAGTGAAGATCAAAAAAACAGATGACGCTGTTTTTTCCGCACTGGCAGAAATCAGTGAAGCCGAAGGCGACCTTGTGCAAGCGGAAGGATATCGTCTGAAAGCGGTCGAGGCTGGCCCGCGCCAAGCGTTTCGTCACGCGGAGCTTGCGGAGCTCTATCTGCGCCAAAACCAAGCAGCCAAAGCCTGGCCACCCGTAAAACGCGCCAGTGATCTCGACTCGAAAAGCGTCAAATACGCGGAACTTGCTCTCGAAACAGCGATCGCGCTCGGCCAACGTGAAGAGGCTCAAAAACGCTTTGATCGCTTACGTCTCTTGGGTGAAGATTCCGTAAAATTCCAAGCCTGGCGAGAAAAAATCGCTGCTCTCTAAAACCTTCTTAGTTTGACGCGGTGCTTCGTCTTTGATACATTCTGCGAACTTGAAAAAGGTTTTTGCGCCGTTGTAGCTCAGCTGGTAGAGCACATCCATGGTAAGGATGAGGTCACCGGTTCAATCCCGGTCAACGGCTCCACCCGTCGCTCCATCTCTCTCTTTTCTCTTTTTTAGAGGTGGAGCTATGGGT
>CAYGGQ010000096.1:0-3627 GCA_964349535.1 uncultured Gammaproteobacteria bacterium
TCGGTTTGGGAGCCTTCCTTCTCTACCTCATCATGCACTCCTACTGACCCCCACCCGGCATCGTAATTGATGTCGGGATTTTTTTGTGCCATGCTGTCCTACATTCTATTGACCACATTTTTTTGCTTTGTTATCATTGCGACTAGTCATTTTATCCACACACGTCATCATTTCTACCCATGTTGAACACCACCATCTCCTATGGCCGATAAGTCCACCTCCCCTAGTAAGGATTTTTTGGTGGTCAAGGGGACGATTGTGGAGAACCTTCCCGGGACGACCTTTCGCGTTAAACTTGAGAATAGCCAGACCATTTTGTGCTATTTATCGGGCAAAATGCGTATGAATCGCATCCGTCTGACACCGGGAGATGACGTTCAAGTGGAGATCACCCCCTACGATTTGACAAAGGGACGCATAACATATAGATTATAGCCCTCTAAAGCAGGAGCATGTAATCATTATGAAGGTACGATCGTCTGTAAAACCTATGTGTCGCGACTGCCAAGTCGTGCGTCGGAAGGGAAGAGTCGTGGTTATTTGTCCGAAAAATCCTAAACATAAGCAACGCCAAGGTTAATTGGCTGAATGGTCCCAAACGCGTATGGCTCGTATTGCTGGTGTGACGCTTCCCGCGCAAAAGCGCGTTGACGTCGCCTTAACTTACATTTACGGCATTGGTCTTACGACCGCGAAAAAAATAATCGCGGTGTCTGGCGTACCCGCCGAGGTTCGTGTCAAAGATCTCACCGAAGCGCAAGCCAACAAGCTGCGTGAGGAGGTCGAAAAAAACTATCGCGTCGAGGGTGAACTCAAACGCGAAGTTTTGTCGCACATCAAACGATTGAAGGAGATCGGTTCGTATCGTGGCACACGCCATGTCCGCAATCTCCCCGTTCGTGGTCAACGTACAAAAACAAATTCACGCACCGTGCGTGGCAATGTCCGTCGCACGATGGGTTCTGGAAAACGTAAGCTTGAAAAGACGTAATGCATTTCTATGAGTGACGAAATCAAAACAACCGACGCCGTCGAGGCAAAGGAAGAGGGGAAATCGAGCAAGCCAAAAGCCAAGGCGCGCACCAAATCAAAAAAGGCCCGCACGCAAGTGCCACAGGGCAAGGCTTTTATTCAGGCGACGTTCAACAATACGATCGTTTCTTTGTGCGACCTGAATGGGAATGTCCTCTCATGGTCGAGTGCCGGTGTGGTCGGTTTTAAAGGTCCAAAAAAGGCGACCCCTTATGCCGCTTCCGTGATCGTGAAAGATGCGGTAGACAAGGCCGCTGACTTTGGCTTAAAGGAAGTCTCGGTATTTTTGACAGGTGTTGGTCAGGGTCGCGAAGGCGCGTTGCGCGCGTTAAACACCAATGGATTAAATGTCCTCTCGATTAAAGATGTGACGCCGGTTCCGCACAATGGCTGCCGTCCACCTCGCGCCCGTCGCGTCTAATTTGCACGATGTATGAAGACACATAAAGCCACAGCTAAAACATCACGTCGCGAGGGGATTCCTCTGACCGATAAAGCCTCGCACGCTCGTGCGTTGGCGCGTCGTCCGTATCCGCCGGGAGTGCACGGTCCAACCGGCCGTAACCGTCCAACGGATTTTGGAAAACAACTTCGCGAAAAGCAAAAGGCGAAGCGTATTTACGGTTTGAGCGAACGTCAATTTCGTAATTTATTTAATGAAGCGGTGGCAAAACGCGGCAACTCCGGTGAAACGTTGGTGCAGTTTCTTGAAACACGTTTAGACAACACGGTGTATCGCGCCGGGTTTACTAAAACACGCGCGGCAGCCCGTCAGGCTGTTTCTCACGCACACTTCACGGTTAACGGAAAAAAAGTCAACATTCCATCCTACCGCGTACGTCCTGGTGAAATCATTAGTGTGCGCGAAAATAAGCGCGCGAAGGGAAATTGGAAGGGTGTGGAGGAGGTTTTAGCAAAAAAAGAAATGCCATCATGGCTTTCCATGAACGTTGCTCTCTTTGCCGCAAAGGTGACGGGGATGCCAGGGGGGACGGATCTGCAGCAGCCGTTTGATCCAAAAATGATTGTGGAGTTCTACTCGCGTCAATAAGGAGGCATGAATCAGGAAAGCCAAACAAAAAAACAAATAAACTAATTCTCATCCTCATTCGTCAGTTCGCTTTTACCCCCTCATTACTATGGAGTCCATTCTTCTTCCATCTAAAATCCGTTTTGCTCGCGGCGAGCGTCCTCATGAGGGCGTGTTGACCGTAGAACCTTGCGCACAAGGGTACGGGACGACCTTGGGTAATGCCATGCGTCGCGTGTTGCTGTCCTCTTTGCCGGGTGCGGCCGTGACGGCGGTGAAGATCAAAGGCGCGGAACATGAATTTTCTGCCATGACAAACGTCAAAGAAGACGTGTTAGAGATCATTTTGAATCTCAAAATGTTGCGCATGAAATTGTTTTCAGAAGAGCCCGTCAAACTCACGCTGTCCGTGAAGGGTGAGAAGGTGGTGACGGCTAAGGATTTTGCAAAAAACGCGCAGGTGGAGATTGTGAACCCGGAACTGCATATTGCCACGCTTACGGATTCTTCCTCCTCTTTCGAAATGGAGGTTTGGATCGGTCCTGGTCGCGGGTATCGCACAACGGAAGAACGCGCCAAAGAGAAATTGGAACTTGGTACCATCGCCGTGGATGCTTTGTATAGCCCTGTTTTGAACGTTTCTTACAAGGTAGAAGCCACGCGTGTGGGTGAAAAAACAGACTTTGATAAGCTCGTTTTGCGTATTGAAACGGATGGAACCGTTGATCCGCTCGATGCCGCAAAGCAGGGGGTCACGATTTTGCTTGACTACGTGAACGTGCTTAAGGACTTGACGTATTCCGAAGAATAGCGTTAACTTTGGACTTCTACTATGCGTCACCGCCGCGTTGGAAAAACACTAGATCGCAGTTCCGCACCTCGCCGTGCGTTGCTTAAGCAACTCGCAACGGCGGTGATTTTGTATGAACATGTCAACACGACCTTGGCGAAAGCGAAGGCTGTGAAGCCGGTCGTCGAGAAATTAATCACGAAGGGTCGGACAAAGACGCTTGCGGCACGCCGTGAATTGATGAAGCATTTGGATTTGGAATCAGCCGTCAACAAAGTGTTGGAAGAGCTTGGTCCACGCTATGCCACGCGTCCGGGTGGCTACACGCGCATCATTAAATTAGGAAACCGCAAAGGCGATGGTGCTGATGTGGCGCAAATTCAACTCGTGAAATAACTGCTATGTCTTGGAACACAAAACGCGAGGCCAAGTCCCGCACCCCACGCACCACCGTCGAAATCGACGCGACCGACAAAATCGTCGGCCGTTTGGCGACGCAAATCGCCAAAATGTTGATGGGCAAGGATCAGCCAACCTACATTCCACATATTGATAGTGGCGCAAAAGTCATCGTCAAGAACGCGGATAAATTGGTTTACTCTGGAAAGAAGATGGAGCAGAAGGTGTTGTTCACCTCGTCCAACCGTCCAGGTGGTGTGAAGCGTTTACCCGTGGCTAAGTTGCAGGTTGAAAAACCAGGTGAGATTTTGCGTCATGCGGTGTTGTACATGTTACCTAAGAACCGAACTCAAAAGGAACGCATGAAGCGTTTGAT
>CAYGGQ010000097.1:0-3625 GCA_964349535.1 uncultured Gammaproteobacteria bacterium
TTTGAATGAAGGGGGGCTTGATACGGGGACAAGCACGAATTATAAGGTGCGAGATACGCTGGGCGATCTTGGGACAGGAACAGGTACGAGCACGAATTATCAGCTTGTCGCTGGCTATCGGGGTGGCGCTGATAGCAGCACAACGACCATTTCTTTTATCGTCAAAGGGCCAAGTGAGGCAACAAAAGTGGCCTATACGGCTTTTGGTCTCGTGGCAAAAACGGTTACGGTTGCGGCGGCTGGTTCTTATACAGTTGGTGATTACGTGGCCGTCGTTGAAAACCTTGGTTTTTCGCAAAAAGCGGTCGTTGGAAGAATTACTAGTATCGGAGGTACGACGTTTACGGTTGATGCATGGCAGGGGGCGGGGGGAATGAGCGCGGTGCCAGCAGGGGGCAACGACTTTGTTTATCGCATGAGTGTTGCAACGGCGGCGTTTACTGGCGTGTCCAGCAACAGCGAAAATACATCACTCACGATGAGCTCTATAGAATCTTCATCCGCGAGTGGGTATACGATGTATATGCAGGCCGATCAATTATTACAAAATGCAAGCACCGATATCATTCCCGCAGTCACGGATGGAGCGGTGACTCTCGGCGCGTTAGAATATGGCGCAAGCACAACGGGCACGCAAACCTATTTACCAGATGTTGATTTGGGCGTCACGACCACACGAAGAACTTTACAAAGCAGCGCAGCCGCTTCGGTGTCTCCTGGGGACCGCGCCGTGATTATTTTTAAGCTTGCGGTGCTCAATACAACACCGGCTGGAAATTACAGCCAAAATGTTTTTTACACCCTCACCGTAAATTACTAATATGTTATTTCGTCGATTCCTTTTGAGCGCGGTGTTGGTCATTCCGTTTTTCGTTTTTGGCGCTCAACAAGCATCTGCGCTTGCGCTAGAACCTGCCTTGAGTGACATATCTGTCAGCCCAGGCACAGCCCATGACGCCGCGATCATGCTCACGAACGACGAACCAGATACGGCCACATACTATCTATCTATACAAAAATTTGTTGCAAGAGGGGAGGAGGGTCAGCAAGAATTTCTACCGATGAGCGACACGACAGGTTTGCCGAGTTGGATTTTTGTGAATCAACCTTCCCTCACCCTACAGCCGGGGGAAAAGCAACGCGTTCCGTTTACCATCCGCGTGCCGGAACAGGCGATACCGGGTGGCTATTATGTCGCACTCTTTTTTTCTTCGGTTCCCCCAGTCTTGTCACCGCAAGGAATGGTGGTTGTTGGTTCCAAGGTGGGTGCGCTGTTGTTGGTGACGGTTGAAGGGGGCAGCGTTTCTTCTTGGCGTGTGGTGGATCATGCGTTGGGGATGCCATCATCCGTGAGTCATTTGCCAGCAGCCTTTGATTTAACGATTGAAAATAGAGGAAACGTTCACGTTGTGCCAGAAGGAACGATCACCATTAAAAATATGTTTGGTTCGATTGTGGCCCGTCTACCGCTTCAACGAAATCAGCCACGTGTTCTGCCGAGCTCGCGTCGTCATTTATTGTTGACATGGCAAAAGGAAAAGCCGAACAACGCGCAGGGATTTTTTGGTCGTGTTCATGAAGAATGGAATAACTTTGCCATTGGTCCCTATACGGCTTATCTTGAAACAGCAAACAAAGAGGTGACCGAAAATATTGAGTGGCGGTTTTCGGTCTGGCCGTGGAGACTTCTGATCTGTTTGTTGATAGGTCTGTTCGCGTTCCTGATCGTCATGAGTCTGTATCGTCGTTGGGTGTTGCGTCGGGTCATTGCGTAGGAGGAATTGATGATTTTATTTTCTATGCGTTTTTCTTTGGTCAGAACAGTGGCCGCCGTGCTGATGTGCGTAAATTTATTATTCCCTGTTCTATCCGCATCCGCCGCAAGCTTGACGAGTCAAACGGATATCATTTCAAATGCAAAAATTTCTACGGCATCAAATCACGAAATTCGCTTTACGACCCCAACAGGTGTAGAAAGTTCCACGGACACCATTACGGTGACGTTCCCAAGTGACTTTACTTTAAGTGGGGTTGCGGTAACGGACGTGAGCTTGACGCATGGAGCGACGACAGGAAGGGAAACAACGGAAACCTTGGCAGCTTCTGCCGCCGCGGGTGTTTGGGGTTTTGGAATTGCGGCACGTGTCATGACGTTTACCGCACCAACGAACGCCGCTGCCGGAGAAATCACAGCGGGACAAAAAATCATTATCAGTGTTGGAACAAATGTCGCGGGGGGATCAGGACAGATCGTCAATCCATCCACCCTAGGAGCTTACGTCGTTTCTTTCGGCGGGACGTTTGGTGACACGGGATCCGTGACCGTGCCGATTGTTGCAGAAGGAACGATTGCCGTGACCGCAACAGTGCCTTCTGGTGCTGTCAACAATGGAGGGGGGAATGGTTGTGTTGGTTGTGGTCAGATTGATGGAACGCCACCCGTGATCTCAAATATTCAAATTCAATCGATTACGGCAACTACGGCTCATGTCGTATGGCAAACAGATGAGACGGCAGATTCTAAAGTAGACTATGGGCAAGACTTGACCTATGCAAGCGGCACGGTCTCGTCAGGTGTGTTTGTTCAGCTCCACGACATAAGTTTGACGGGGCTACAGGCGGATACGAACTACCACGTTCGAGTAACATCAAAAGACGCGATAGGGAATACGTCGGTATCGGGCGATGTTGTTTTCCGTACGCTTCCGCCACCACACCCGCCGGTGATCAGTAATGTACGGGTGGTTTCGATCACTGATCAGACGGCTATGGTTTTGTGGGAAACGGATATTCCAGCAACGAGCGTCGTGTCTTACGGTCTCACGGCAGCGTATGGCCTCACGGCAAACACACCGGGCGCAATTTCTAGCCACTCCGTCGCGCTTTCTGGGCTTGCACCTGAAACCACCTATCATTATCGCGTCGAGTCCACGTCAAACGATAACCTTGTTTCGCTGTCAAATGATGCGGTATTTATCACTACGGCTGATAGGACACCGCCAACAAACGTGACCAATTTTACGGCGATTGGGGGCGTGCAGCAGAACACGCTCACATGGAGAAACCCCAGCGATAGCGATTTTTTACGCACAACGATCGTGGGAAGCTCACTTCGTTATCCGCGTGGGCCGCGGGATGGCCGCATCGTTTATCAAGGTCCAGCTACAAACGCTATTGATGTCAATTTAAGTGGTGGAGCGACCTATTATTATGGTGCGTTCGCAGAAGATACGCGTGGCAATGTAGCAAGTGGAGCATTCGCACAGGGGACGACGCTGAAAGGTGCCGTCGTTATTCCGCCAGTCGTGCTAGTACCTCCGGTTCCCCCAGTCCCACCAGTGCCACCGGTTCCACCAACCGTCCGCCCTTCAACGCCTGGGGGAACAGATACGACAACTTTAATTGTCCTTCCACCGACGGGCACGTCGACGACGTTGCCAGTCGTGACCTCAACAGAGCCAGAGGTTCCAGAGGCACTCATGTCGATCGTTTTGGCGCCAATAGTCTACGCGCACGCAGGCGCGTTGGAATTAACGGAAAATGCCGCAGGTAAAATTGGGACGCTCGCGCGCCATCCACTGATCATTCGCATTCCCGTTGAACAGCTCCCCATACTCCCGACGGG
>CAYGGQ010000098.1:0-3577 GCA_964349535.1 uncultured Gammaproteobacteria bacterium
CTCGTGGAGCGTGCCGGAGATGGTGCGGTCGGCTGGCGGTGAAGCCATCATGAGTAAGGTCGGTCACGCATCTATCAAGCGCTTGATGGCAGAAACAGGTGCGGTGTTCGGCGGTGAGCTTTCCATGCATTTCTATTTTGCCGATTGGCATAACCACGAAGCTAGTGAGTACGCAATGTTGCTTTTGATGAAAATGATGATGCGTGAGCAGCGACCTTTGTCGCAGTTATGGAAAGAGGTTCAAATCTATGCCCACTCGGGAGAGATCAATTTTCCCGTAGAGCAACCCGTACAAATCATGCAGCACTTGGAAGACACCTATGGTGCACTTCCGGGTGCAACGGTTTCCCATCTGGATGGGATTCGCATTGAACTGCGCGATGAAGATCACCTAGAACAGGATTGGTGGTTTAATGTTCGTATTTCCAATACCGAGCCTTTGTTACGTTTGAATGTAGAAGCGCGGAGCGTGAATGAGATGGAAAAGCACGTGCAGGAATTATCAGAGGCGATCTCCGCGAACGTTTAAGCCTCCTCTTGACGAGTCGTGCAAAAGACGTTAAGGTGATCAATCTCTTGTAAAGAAGAGAATCTCCCCCGGAGAGGGCCCCATGTCAACAGAAGACGACCAGAAGCAAACGACCCCTAACAGTGTAGGGCGTTGGGAAAAATGGAAACAAGCCGGTATCCTTCGTCCTCAAACGGCTGCCGCCGCCGTGGCGATTGAGACCTACCTGTTGCATGGTAACGGCACAGAAGGTCGCACCGAAGAGGATCGGATCACGATTCTTCGTTCCTTCCAGAGTTCCTACATCAGTCGCACAGTTCGACATCGAAAAAATCATCGCACAGGTCAGGTGCTGTGGCTCGTGCCTCGGCAGCCCCAGGATGTGCGTTCGTTGGTCAAGCAGGGGAAGCAGGTAATTTTTCCTTTCCGTGCTCACGTGCGATGGACCAATAGATCTGCCGGCCAGACCAGTCTGGTCGACCTCGAGTTTTCGAAAGAGCTGGATAACTAGCGTGTTCTTTTCTCCACTCCAAGAGCCTTGTGCCTATCGCAAGGCTCTTTTCTATATCTACTGTCATCCCGACCGAGGAGTCTGACGACGAGCGGAGGGATCCCTTCGATTCCCGATTGGCTGCACGAAGGGATCCCTCGGCTCCGTCTAACTTCGCTCGGGATGACAGAGAGTGGGGATACCCCGTCAGCTCTGCCGCGGGGTAGTTCATTCCTTATCAGTTTTCTGTGGCGCAAGTGAGTGCAGGTACTCCATGAGATCGTGCAATTCTTGTTTGGCATGTTCAGGAAGTGGCGCCCGTTTCAAGAGCTGTTCTGCACGACTAAAATGGTGACGGATCATTTTTCGACCAAAGGCGATCGCGCCGGAATTCGTGAGAAGCGTGAGGATGCGTGGACGGTCAGCTTCGGTGAGTGTTGTGCCAAATATTTTTTTAAAGGCACGTTGTTGCGCTTGCGTGCCATGGTTGAGCATGTGATAGGTAAAATACGTCGCGGCTCGATCGGTTAAATCGGAGAACGTCGTCTTTTTTAATTGCTTGGAGGGTTGTATCAGATCAACAAGATCATCCTGAATTTGAAAGGCAAGCCCAAGTGAACGGCCAAACGAGGCGCAAAACTGGTGCACGGCTGGTCGAGCACCACCCAGTGCCGCACCTATTTGGAGCGGTCGGATCACGGTGTAGCTTGCAGTTTTAAGAAGCATTTTTTTTGTGATTGAATCCAGAGACGCGTTTGATTGAGTGGTCAGATCTATATCAATCATCTGACCGACGATGACCTCTTCAGCCATAGTCATGAATAGAGAGACCGCCCTTCTCCACGCTTGGCGCGTGATCTGGGGAGGCCGGATCAGGTGTTCGTGGGTCCATGTGTGCAACAGATCACCAATTAAAATAGCTTGACTTGTACCAGCTTGTGCAAGATCACCAAGGCGCTTGCGTTTTATCAGTTGCTCATGGACGAATCGATGCATGGTCGGCTGGCCATGACGTAACGCTCCACGATCCATGATGTCATCATGCATGAGCGCAAAGGCTTGGAAAAACTCAAGCGCCGACAAGCACGGCAAAATTTTCGTACCCGTTTTTCCAGAAAGGGCACGATACATCAGATGGGCGAGATAGGGGCGTAGACGCTTACCTCCCTGCAAGAGAAGTGGTGCAAGATGCTCCAGCGCCATCCGTAACAGAGGCTCTGATGTGAGGCTCTTTGCACGCTGGATGCGCTCAAGTAGTTGAGCTTTGAAGAGTGGATTAAACCTTTGTTGAAAGGCAAAAAGCTGTTTCATAAAAAAGGATAGTTTGAGTGTGCGATAGAACGAGTCTTTTGTACAGAAAACCCCGCCTGACATGTAGGCGGGGTTAAAGAAGGGGAAAGCTATCGAATCCAGCTCGCCGCATCAAGGATTCGTTGGACCTCACCAGCGGTCAGCAGTGGATCTTGAGGAGGTTCGCGATCCTGGAACAGGACGCGAGGAGGAGCGGCACGGCTTCGCTCGATCTGACCGTCCCTATTCTGATAGTGCATAACGGCGTTCGCCGTCTTGTCGGCAATCACGCCGGCCAGGACTGCCTTGAAAGAAGGATCGAAATGGAACTCTTCGATCCAGTGTTCAGCGGCCGCAAGAGCGCTCTCTTCAGTTGCCTGCACGGGTTTGACGCTACGCACAACTTCTCCCTGAGAACTGATCTCGAAGAGGGTTGCCGCCAATCCCTGTAGTCGACGACTACGTTCCACGAGGATCTCGTACGTGAACGGAGGCGTAACGATGGTCGGAGGCGGTGTCGGTGACGCAGGGGGCTGTTGCAGAAACGTCGGAATCGGCATTCCGGGAATGGTCGGTGCCGTGGCGATCGAAGAGACCATTGGTCGCTGAGGCGCTGGATCCGGCGCCCGCTTTGGAGCGGGAAGATCCTCCGGAAGCGCACTCTGCTTCAGTCGCGGTGTACGCGCCGAAACGATGAGATTTATTTCCACGTCTTCGCCACGGTCGAGCTTGGCGATGTTGTCACGCGACAATCTTAGTCGGAGCTTCACGGGACACCTCCTGTTGTTCAAAGAACTAATTGTAGACTAGGCTTTTTTGTCATTTTTGTCAAATAAAACGCATAAATATGTGCTAGACTATCCATATGTCACGACTTGCTATCACACAGATTCGTCGGCTGATTCGGGAGCGTGCGAATCCTGCCCGGGCGAAGATATCAGCCGGGTTTTTCAAAACTAAAAAAGGTGAGTATGGCCATGGAGATGTTTTTCTTGGATTGAACGTGCCACAGTCACGCGTGATTGCAAAACAAGGGATCGGACTTTCTTTAAAAGAATTGAAATCATTGTTGAAGTCAAAATATCATGAGGAACGAATGATCGCGCTTTTGATTTTGGTCCATCAATTTCAGCAGGGGGATCAAGCCGTTCGTCAGCACGTTGTCGATTTTTATCTCGCTTCGCTGGACCGCGTGAATAACTGGGATTTAGTGGACCTATCGGCTGATAAAATTTTAGGCGCGCATCTTGTCACCCGCGGATCCTCAAAGCTGTTGGACAGTCTTGCGA
>CAYGGQ010000099.1:0-3541 GCA_964349535.1 uncultured Gammaproteobacteria bacterium
TCGCTACGTCAAAGAGATGCCCTTGCTGCGCCAAAAAGAAGCAGAGAAGGCAGCTTACGAAAAGTGGTTGCCAAAGCCGAAGCGAAAATAATAAGATATCTTGATGCAGGGTCATCGACAGCAAATAGGGCGCCGGGGCGAAGAGATCGCCGCGGCGTTTTTGATCGCGCGTGGGTTTCGGGTCATGGCAAAAAATTGGCGTTGCCCGGCGGGGGAGGTGGATCTTATCGTGGAACGGGCTGGGGAAGTACGTTTTGTTGAGGTCAAAACGCGCTCAAACTTAGCATTCGGATATCCGGAGGAGGCCGTGACACGCGCCAAACAACGGCATTTGAGGAAGGCGGTTGAGTATTGGTTACGGTCATCCTCTTTTACGCCACATCACTATCAAGTTGACGTGATTGCCATCACCTTTTCCGACCCAGAGAAGGAGCCAGAAATTGTGTGGCTAGAGCAGGTCCTTTAATAGGCCTTATTTAAGCCATTTTATTGCCACAGCCCCTTGACAAAAGGGCTGTTTTCTGGTATAAATATGGGTCATTCTACGATGACGCCCTACCTATGACTATTGCCATGATTGGACAAAAAGGGCTGCCGGCTCGTTCCGGCGGCATTGAACGTCACGTTTCATTACTGGCGTCTGGTTTGGCGTCTCGCGGGCATCGAGTGATCGTCTACGGCCGTCGCTGGTACGTGGCAGGCGCATCAACACCGGAAGGTATTGAGCAACATTTCACGTCCGGTATCCATACAAAACATCTCGATGCGATTACGCATAGCTTTACAGCCTTGTGGGCTGCGCGCGCTGAACGCCCAGACGTGATTCATATTCACGGTAGCGGTATCGCGTTGCTTACGCCTATCGCACGTTTGTTTCACCCAAACGCAAAAGTGGTTGTTACCTTCCATTCGTTTGATGGTGCTTTGGCAAAGTGGAATCGTTTTGCAAAATCCATGTTTCGTTTAGGCGAATGGCTTGGTTGCCACACCGCGCATCGCATGATTGCTGTCTCCGAAATGTTGACGCGTTATTGCTTAGATTCTTACGGCTATCAGGTGACGTATATTCCACATCCATTCCCGTTGCCAACGCAACAGCCTGATCTGAAGGCGCTCGTAGCACACAATGTGCAGCCAGATCAGTACTTGCTATTCGTGGGTCGTTTGATCCCGGATAAACAAGCGCATCTTCTTGTCCGCGCCTATGCGGCGGCACGAGAGCAGCGTCCGGACCTCTTTGCCCAGTTGCCGCTTTTGATTGTCGGTGGTGGTTCCTGGACAGACCGTTATGTGAAATGGCTGTATCAACTTTCCGCAGGCGTTCCAAACGTGACCTTCGTCGGTGAACGTTGCGGGGAAGAATTGCATTCATTGCAGGCTCACGCGCTTGCCCACGTTTTTCCAACGTCTAGTGAAGGCTTGTCGATCGCCATGTTGGAAGCCGCGGCTTATCGTCGCCCGATCGTGGTGACGGATCTTCCGCAGAATCGTGAAGCGACAGGTGGCCACGCAGTCGAAGTAAAAATCAACGATCTTGAAAGTTTAAGCAACGGCCTTATCGCCATCGCAGAGATGTCACAGACGCATCGTGAACAGTTAGGTCATCAGGCCTATCAGTATGTCGCCCAACGCTTTGACGCGAGTGATCGCTTGGATGACATGGATCGTTTGTACGAAGAGGTCGTTCGCGGTCATGGATCGCTGACAACCCCGGCGTTTCAACCCGTCTCGTAAATCATAAAATCACCCCGGCCTATGTGTCGGGGTGATTTGTTGTCGTCATAGATTTTGGTAGGCGAGGAGAGTACAACGTGTTACGAATTTTCCATTGATGGACCCACTGACCGATGCCAGACTTGTCTCGTTTATTTCGCACGCCTGTGTGTGTCTGCGACCAGTTGACGAGCGACGCAAAACTGATTTTGTATCGATTACGGACCACGACATAACGCAGTGCTTGCGCCTGTATTGCTCGACGAATGGTTCGGGCATTCACTCCGAATAAGCGAGCTGCTTCGCTCACGGAGAGGCGGATCGTTTCTTCGGTTTTTGGAGGCTGTTCGGCATCTGTTTGCTGTTCTCGCATGGAAGAAGTTTAGACGGAAGTGCATAATTTGTCAAACCTAGTGTAGACAAATGAGTAATAAATTGCTTGTATTGAGACGTCGTTTCTCACTCACTCGCTTGTCTTTTTACCGTTTTTGACCTATTCTGATGGCTTAGAAAATCACGATGACTCAACTCATCGACACATTCCTGTTATTTCGTCTGCGCCGTAAAGGGGATGCGCAGGCTTTTGGTCGTTTATACGACAAGTATGTCTCCTCAATCTACCGATTCGTGTTTTTAAAGCTCCCATCAAAGGAAATGGCGGAAGATGTGACTTCAGAGACGTTTTTAAAATGTTGGCAGTTTATTCAAAAAAATCAGGAACCCGTTGGTAATTTTAGAGCTTTTTTATACAAAATTGCCCGCAATCTCGTTGTTGACGCTTATCGTAAAGCAGAGGCAAAGCCGAGCATTGGATTAGAGGAGACTGTAACGTTTTCCCCCTCTGATACGTCATCTTCTACAGAGGCGTCTTCGTCGGATGTGTCAGATAAGCACAGGGGCCAAATTCTGATCGAGGCCCGGGCAGACCTCGCGCTTGTTCTCGAGCGGATCTCGCATCTCAAGGAGGACTATCACGATGTGCTGATGCTCCGCTTGATCGATGATTTGAGCTTTGGAGACATCGCCAAAGTTTTAGCAAAAACTCCTGGATCGGTTCGAGTCATTTATCATCGAGCTATGAAAGCTTTGGAAGCGTTGGGTGGGGAACGATAACTTTACCTACATATCACTTTATCCATGAGCACTTCTGATCTACAACAGAAGATCCGATCTATCCGAGATACGGAACGAAGCATTCGTGCGGATGACGCATGGATTTTGCGTACTCGAGAGACATTGCTCATGCAGGTACAAAATAGCTTGCCCATCCGTGCGGCAGCTCGCGAGTCCTTGATTGGTGCGGTGGTACGATCTTTTATTCCTGCGAGACTCATCACGGCCTTGCGTGGTCCGGTGCTTGCCGCCCTGTCGATTGTTGGGTTGGTGACGGGTGGGTCTGTGGCGAGTGTGTTAGCCGCCGAAAACGCGATCCCGGGGGACTCGCTCTACTCACTTAAATTAGCAACCGAGCAAACACGGTTAGCGTTCACCAGAGGGCGGACGGACAAGCTGGTTTTGAAAACGACGTTTGTCGATCGACGTGTGGAAGAAATGAGAACGATCGTTTCTTCCGATGTTTCAGAAAAGCCTGCCCGTATTCAGAAAGCAGCAGAAATTCTGAAGCGTGATCTCGATACGGTGAACGTACAGTTGAATGAAGTATCACAATCTGAATCGGCGCACCAAACGGTGCAGGCGGCGAGATTGATCGATCAAAAAAGCACAAAGCTCGTCACCACGCTCAAAGATGTGCGCGCAACCGTTCCTCAAGATGTGCGCGCAAAAGTCACGGAAGCAGAGGTGGCCGCGGTTGGTACGGGCGTAAAAG
>CAYGGQ010000100.1:0-3518 GCA_964349535.1 uncultured Gammaproteobacteria bacterium
ATGAGCAGGTTGAGGAGATCCGCAACGGCTTCCACTATCTTGTTGAGGATGTGATTTTTCCGGCGTGGCTCGAGGAAAGAATTAAAAATAAAGAAATTAAACAAAATGAATATGAAAAATAAAACATTTGTTGAGGACGCAGAGTACTTTGAGTTTATATGTGGAATCATATTCAAAGTGTATGGGAAAAAGTATTCAGTTAAGCAGTTAGAAGAGGCGCGCGAGATTGCCGAGCTTACTTCAGATCTTTTCAAAGATTCATTGGAAAAAATCTATTCTCAAAAATATGGCAGGGTGGCTACTGAACCTACGCCTTCACAACAACAAAGCTCTAATACTCTTCAGGAAAAGCTAGATGCGCTGTGGACGATACACTCTTGCTATGTAGAAGATATCGAGAAGAGATGCAAATGCGGGGCTGTATTGCAAATGGCTGATTACTTCGTACCAGAAAGACATAGTGATGATGTAAAACTTCAAAATGCTTTAAAGACCATATTCCCACAAAAATGATTATGAAAATTGATTCAAAACAAATAAAGACAGCGCTGCCGATGGAAAAATTGCTTGTGCATTACGGAGCGAAAAAGACGGGCTTAAATCAGTATTGGTGTATATGGCATGAGCAAGGAGGCAGAGAGCGTGGGCATAAAACGCCATCCCTCGTTTTGCATCCAAACAGTCAAACGACTTCTTGTATGTCGAAGAAGTGTGTTGAAGGAGAAGATATTTTTGGTGTGATCGCGAAGCAAGAAGGACTAGATATCAAAACGGATTTTTCGAAGGTTCTTGAGGTCGCTGCGCGCATAGCAGGTGTACAGATTGAAACTGAAACACCAAAACAAGCAAGACCACTGAAATATATCTCGCTCACACCCGAACATAACCGATATCTTCAGAATCGCGGACTTGAGCAAAACACTATTTTAAAAATGGGATTAGCGAGCAGCTATGATCATATTCTCTTTCTTTATCGCGATCGAGATGGCGTGAATGGATGTAAGGCAAGAACCACTATTCCTCGCCATGAGTGGGATGAATATCAAAAAAATAATCCGAGATGGCTCAATTATTATTTTAAGGGCAAAGGTCGGAAGATTTGGATGGTCGACGGCATACATAATAAAAAAGTTATTTATTTAGTTGCCGGTGAGTATGATGCTTCAATCTTGTACCAAGAATTAAAGAGGAGGGGGCTTGAGAATGAAATCGGAGTGGTTACGCTAACCACTGGCGAGGCAACAGAGATACATCCGAATGTTTTAAAATTTTTTGCAGGTTTAGAAAATAGTGAGTGGAGAGTTATTTATGATTTTGACGATACCGGCATAAACAGTATGCCACTTCGCGGCGGAGAACTTTTAGGCACAAAAAAGAAGGTTTCAACCTTTGCATGGAAAGACAGCATGAACCCAAACAAGAAGGGCGGTTTTGATATAAATGACTACTTTCTTGAGAATAAAAATGTAGACATTTTTCTTGATCCACAAAACTTTAATGCGGCTATCAAAATAGCTACGACAAAACCTTCCGATAGCAAAGAAAAAGATAAAAATAGAAATCAAAGCGAGATGCTGATGGATATTATTAGCGGCATGCGAGATGAGTTGCAGTTTTTTCACAATGAATTGAAAGAGCCATTCGTGCAGATAGTTATCGAAAATCGCAAAGAGATATGGTCATGCAAAAGTAAAATGTTTAAACGATGGCTGGCTAAAATCTTTTGGGACACATACCAGAGGTCGATCAATAATGAAAACTTAAACTCTACAATCAACATTCTCGAAAGCTCCGCCTGTTTTGACGGTGATCAATATACTCTCCATAATCGCACCGCTTGGTACGACAATGCTATTTGGTACGATCTTGCCGATCCTTTGTGGCGTGTGGTTAAAATTACTCCGGATGGCTGGCAGATTGTTACAACCCCTCCGATCATCTTCCGCAGATATTCTCACCAGCAATCGCAGGTAGATCCTGTACCCGAGGGAGATCTTAAAAAGCTGCTTGAGTTGGTGAATGTTCAAAATGATGATCAAAAAATCCTGCTTCTTGTTTGGTTAGTATCATGCTTCATTCCAGATTTTCCTCATCCGATCTCGGGTATTTACGGAGCGCAAGGATCTGCAAAAACATTACTTGCGAGGTTACTGCGTAAATTGATAGATCCATCCGCCATAGAAGCGGCGACATTCCCTAAAGATATAAAAGAGTTTGTGCAGATACTTGCACATCATTCGTGCATTTTCTTTGATAACGTATCATACGTTTCAAATCAGATCTCTGATGCACTATGCAAAGCAGTAACCGGAGATGGTTTTTCTAAACGAGAGCTATACACCGACGAAGAAGATATCATTTTCTCTTTCAGGCGATGTTTGGGAATAAACGGCATCAACATCGCCGCAAGAAACCCTGATCTTCTTGAACGAATGATTCTCTTTGAATTGGAGCGAGTACCACCGGAAAAACGACGACAAGAGCATGATATCTTGGATGAGTTTGAAAAAGAACGACCTAAAATCATCGGTGCTATCTTCGATGCAGTAGCTAAAGCGATGCAGATAAAGCCAACAATAAAACTCGATGCACTACCACGCATGGCAGATTTTGTTGTGTGGAGCTGCGCAATCGCAGAGGCGCTCGGCTATACACAACAGCAGTTTCTCGACGCCTACTACCGGAACATCAGAAGTCAGAACGATGAGATCCTGCAAGATAGTTTGATCGCAACAGCAGTACTGCAATTTATGAGCGAGAGAGATGAGTGGACTGGCACACCGTCACAGTTACTTAAAGAGTTGAAGGTGGTCGCAACAAATCAGGAAGTAGACGTGGAGAAAGAAAAGGATTTTCCGAGAGCGGCAAACGTCTTGAGCCGGCGCTTAAATAGCTTGAAAACGAACCTTGCTGATGAGGGCATAAAGCTTACGACCTACGGTAAAGACAAGAAGCGCATGATCTGTCTTAAACGAACAGTGAAAAATATCGTCGAAACCGTCGAATCGTCGAATGAGCCGAAAAACGATGTCGACGATACTTTCTCTAACTTCTAGGATCTATGGCTGAATACTTCTACAAAGACATAAAAATCATCAAGATCTGCCGGATCTGTAATACAGAGTTTCGTCCTCTTCGCTACACATGGCAGAATCGCCGCCTTTTATGTACAAAGTGTGTGGCAAAGGAGATCGCTGTATGGCGTAAGAAAAACCCCGAAAAATGGGCTGAAATTGTACGCAGATACAAGAAGAAGGCACGATCGAAGCGCTTGCCGTGGGTATTGCATGCGTATGCACAGTGGAAGCGATGGGTAGCGGCACATCCGGAAAGACGTAGAGAAATAGCGCGAAAGTCGTATTATAAACGTAAACAAAGACGTGTATGATGCGTGCTTATATTCGTTGTCAGAAATACACGCAGGATGCCGGAAGAGTGATCGAGCGCACGACAGCACGACCCCATAGAAGTTTTAACCTATATGCACTGTCAGAGGATTTACAAGGAAGTAGTACATT
>CAYGGQ010000101.1:0-3511 GCA_964349535.1 uncultured Gammaproteobacteria bacterium
CCGCCGTGCTTGTCTACGAAGCGGTGTTTCGTTCCGCGATCACCTCTTTTCAAGACGCCGTCGCCTGCCTTGAATCGATCGTGCCACGCGTTCGTCATCTGGAGCGTCAGTTCGTCAGGATGTTGCCGCAAGGCGCGGATTCCATCTCGGATCGTCTCTCACGTCTTCCGGATGTTTGGCATGACCCCGATGCTCTACGTGAGAGGTGGGGGACAGATGGCGACTCCTTGATCACCTGTCCATTCGCCCTCGGATCATTCTTCCGTCATCCCACGGATGGACGCGCCGCGCTCATCGAGACGCTTAACGCCGGTGGCGATACCGACACGAACGCCTCCATCGTCGGCGCCCTCGTTGGTGCAAATGCTGGTCCATCAGCGTTCCCGCCTGCATGGGCAGAGTATCGCCCAGAATATCGAGCCTCGCTCAATCTGGCAGATCGGTTGTATCAGGTCGCCGCGTCTTTCTAAAAATCCCCCCGATGATCATCGGGGGGATTTGTTATTTTTATGGGGTAAGAGCACGAGCATTGACAGACTCACCTATTCCGTGTAAATGTTTAAGGGTCAAAACGTTCTTTTCTCACCACAAGGAGGCTCCCATGGGTGGAGGCGGATCAGCAGGTAACAGTTCTGGTCGTCATGCGTATTACGACCGAGATGTGAGTGATCGTAGCCGAAGGACGGCGCAGGGAACAACGCCTATTTCCGAGCAGCTTGTCTCTCGGCAAGAGGTCGATCCTCGTTTGCTCCCCATGGGGAGACGCTTGGTTTGCAATGCGCGAAGCCCCATTGCCTATGATTTTGATATCACGGGTTCCATGGGGAATAAGCCAAAAATCATCGTCGACAAGATGCCGCTCATCGCCGGGCAGGTCGTGATCGGTAAGTATTTGGACGATCCCATGATGAGCATCGGTGCCATCGGAGATGCGCCAAAGGGCGACAAGGGACCTATTCAAATCGCTGACTTTGATGAGCTGCGTAAGCTCGATGCCTGGTTCAGTCGCGTTTGGGTCGAAGGTGGAGGCGGTGGCAATGGCATCGAGTCCTACGAGCTTGCTGCCTATCAACGCGCCTTCTACTGCGATATTCCTGATGCGGTCACCCCGTTCTACCTGATCACCGGTGATGAAGGTGTCGATGACAGCGTTTCAGGAACGCTGTTGCGTGAATTCTTTGGTGGCGAATGTCAGACGACCTCGACGCAGGAGATCTATGACGTGCTCAAGAAGAAGTTCAAGGGTAACGTCTTCCGGATCAACTTTCCGTACGGAGGCGGCATAAGCAATACCAAGTACATCCTTCAGACCTGGCGAGAGTTGCTTGGTGGTGACCATGTCCTCGAGATGCGGAGCGATCTCGCCATCGGCGATGTCACCCTCGGCATCTTCGCCCTCATCGGCGGCAGTCGTACGCTCGATCAGTACTGCGTCGACATGCGAGAACTGCGCGCCGAAGCGCAAACGGAGCAGCGTATCGCCGAGGTGCGGGAAACGCTGAAGCCACTGCAACTGCTCGCTCATCATGCGCATAGCGCATGGCTGGAGCGTCAGGAACAGGAAGTGCCCAACCAAAAGGAAGAAAAGAAGGGCAAGCAGGACCCGAAGAAGAAGGTCGACTGGCTCTAGAGGAGTACATTCTTTATCAAGGCCCTGTCGCTCCACAGAGCGCATGTTGCGCAACGTGGAGCTAAGGGGCCTTTTTTTTCACACACGTCAACAGTCCATTTCTGTGGGTTGTTGAGGCTTGTGAAATGAAACAAGCTGTTCTTTTACACGAAGAGAAAAAAGGAGAAAAACCATGGGACCGATTCAGGCACAGATCGTTGTAGGTCTTGGTTTTGGAGATGAAGGCAAGGGGACAACCGTTGATTTTCTTGCGCGTCAGCATAGCAGGCCGCTCATCGTGAAGTTTACGGGTTCTCATCAGGCTGCTCACAACGTGGTTGATGAGCGTGGTCGCGCATTCTGTTTCTCTCAGTTTGGTGCAGGGATGCTGGTTCCGGGTGCGGAAACGCATATTGACTCCGGTGCTCTGGTTGAATTGGAGGCACTGGCTCGAGAAGCGGAATTCTTGGAGAAGATGGGCGTACAAGACCCACTGTCCAAAATGAGCATCCATCCGGGGTGCATCCTCGTTCTTCCTTGGCACAAGTTGATCAACAGAATACGAGAAATGAGCCGTGGTGCTCGTCCATTCGGCTCCTGTGGTTGCGGCGTTGGGGAGGCGGTGAGACAGGCACAGCTAGGTCACGCGATGAACATTTATGACACGCGCGAGAAGAAGTTCGGCAGTCGCCTTCAAGCTCAAGCAGAACGGCTGTATGGAATAGCCGCAGAACTCATGGGCAATCATCCTTCTAAAGAGATGAAGGAGTGCTTCTACTATTTCCTCGAACGCTCACCAGCCTCGGTTTGTCAGAAGTACCGAGAAGTGATGCGGCGATTGCAGCTGAAGCAGACACGCACGCGGTTCTCCGAGGCGCGTTCGGACGGTCAGCACATCATTTTTGAGGGGGCTCAAGGAGCGCTTCTCGATTATAGACATGGCTTTTTTCCGTATGTCACCAAGACAAGAACCACGGTGGACGTGGCGGAAAAGGTGCTCAAAGATGCTGATCTATCTGACAATCAAATTCAGAGGATTGGGGTCATGCGGGCGTACGGGCATCGGCATGGGGCTGGGCCGTTCATCACAGAGGACGTTTCTTTGGATGGGGCATTGTCCGATCAGCGCAATCCTACGAATCGCTGGCAGGGTGCGTTTCGTGTCGGGTGGTTCGATCTTGTGGCGATTCGATACGGACTTCTTACGGCCGAATCTCTCGATGTCATCTCGCTTACCGGGCTTGATCGGCTTTCTGGAATGAAGACCGTCCGTGTCGGCACATCGTATAGCTATCACGGAAAGGAAGAGAGTCTGTTGTCTCGATATTTTTCCTGGGATCGGCCTAGCGGTATTGCCGGTTCGGCTATTCGTATTAAGGCGTTTTATCCGCCCGAGAACGATCGGCCTCCGGAAGATTCGACATTGGCACGTCTGCTGGCTGACTGTACGCCATTTGAATGGCGAGAGTTTCCGGGATGGAGTGAGCTGATCGATCAGGTGAGGCGGTTTGAAGATCTTCCCGCTAACGCCCAGGCCTACGTCAATTTTCTTGAAGAGGCGCTGAACACGTCGATCTCCATCATCTCCGTTGGAGAGAGATCGGATCAAAAGATTTGTCGCTAACTTAAACACCCCACGTCGTTCTGACATGGGGTGTTTTTTTCATCTCGTCCATTTCTGTCATCCCGACCGAGGAGTTCGACGACGAGCGGAGGGATCCCTTCGCGTAGCCCGTCGGATCTCCGCCTAAGGCGGATGCGCCTCAGGCGCAGAAGGGATCCCTCGGCTTCGTCTAACTTCGCTCGGGATGACAGAGGGAGGCTGTCTTTCATTTTGCTCGGTTTTTTATTTCCATCTCCAGCTTGTTTTTATATACCAGCTGCTGGCGGCTCGTAGACGGT
>CAYGGQ010000102.1:0-3484 GCA_964349535.1 uncultured Gammaproteobacteria bacterium
CAATGGAAAGAACAAGGAGATAATCTAGTTGATTTTATGGTTCCTGTCAATTCGTGAATGAAAAAACCTCTATCCGTTGAAGATAGAGGTTGAAAGGTGGTTAGACCATGCTCTCAATGAGTGCGAGCAAAGTGGTGCAGATGGCGAAGAGAGCGATGATACTGTATAGGACAAGCACTTTGCGACTGCGATGGATAGCAGACGTTTTTTCGCGGACAGAGCCTGTTCCTGAGCTAACCCTGTCGAAGACAATACTGCACGAGACATAGGCAATGGTTCCTGCTATCAAACAACCGGTGATCATGGCAGCTTGAAGGAGGGAAGGAACAAAATGTGACATGAGGAGAAAGAACAGATAGAGCAACAACAGAAGGTATCCCATGACCTCTCCTTTGTTCCTTTGTATTCAGGGCACACTTGAGTTTATAGATTATTTGAATTTTGTCAATAGCCGTCGTTAGAAAAACCTCTATCCGTTAAAGATAGAGGTTTTGAGATATTCGATGAGCTGTTCAATAGCCCGTTCCTTGCCCCCGGGCAAAAATGAGTTCTCAATTTCGAGGATCGCAGGGAGAGCGATCCGTGCTCGTTCGAGGTCAGCTTGCTGACGCGTCGCGTCAGCCATGTTTTTTCGATCGCGTGGGATGATACGGATAATGTCGACTTGATAGCCGGCGTTACGGAAATTCAGCACGCCTTGTTCGACGATCGGCATGATACCGATGCGCTGTTCAAGTAACGCATCAATTTCGTGTCGATGGTTGGCGTAGCTGTGTCCAGCATATTCTGAACGCTGGATCAGCTCACCGGCAGCTTCCATAGCATCGATTTCAGCGGGTGTGACAAATCGATACCAGACATCGTCTTCCGGGCCTCGTCGTGGACGGGTCGTCAATGATCGAATCCGGACCAGTTGATCCGGAAACTGTTCAAGTAGCGTATCGATCAACAATGTTTTTCCTGTTCCGCTTGGCCCGACAAAACCGATCATCTGATGCATAGGGATTATACAGCGAGTGTAATCGAATCACCGTGAGCACGCCAGTTTGCGATGAGCTCATTTTTCATCAGCCATCGATGGATGAGCCATGCACGCAGCGTGTCTTCATCATGACGCGGAATGTCACGCGTGACATCAGCTCGATGGATGTGCACCGTACGGCCAAAGGCGCGCACCGCATCTTTGGTGCCTTCTTCGGGTACATCGAGACTGATCGTGAAGTCGATGACGCGCGTATCCGTCGGACAGCCCTGGAGCAACGTCCAGATCGTTCCGCTGCGCGGGATAGCCGTATGTTGGAAACGGGCGAGTATCTCGTCCGGTACTTTGATTTCCATCTGCCGCTTTCTCTTCTCGTCATTTTTCTTTTTGAAGCGCGCGATGTCGTCGGCGATATTTTTCGCCTTGGGTCTCGTGCGATCAGGAAGAACAAAAAAGGAGATGGGTTCATCGCGTCGCACCTTTTTTAGCGCGGCCTCGACGGTCTGAATCGCTTTTTCACGATTATCTCGATCAATGAAGATGCCACCGCCCGTGACAAAAAGTGGCCATCCAAAAACAGGGTTCCACTTATGATCCTCTCGAAGCACGGCCATCATGCGGGCATGGGGCTGCTCTCGTAGTCCCTGCCGTATCAGGATCGGAAGCGGGATGCTGGAGGGGTGATTTGAGAGGTAGATCGTGACTCTACTCATGTGTCACCTTCAGCTCTACTCGCATCAGTCCCCGAAAGCAGACGTACCAAACAAACTCTGTCCAAAGCCATGGAATATAATCCAGCGGATTTTTGATCCACCGACCAAGCCACCAGCCGAGGAATAGTCGGTAAGGAACAGCGAGGATGAACAAAGAAAGGCCAAAAATAGCCATCGAGAACAGCGCGACGCACAATGCGGTGTACGACAAGATAGCCCGGATGAACATGAACTCCTCCCGTGTTGAGTCAAAGAACCGACCAGAACGTAGCCTAAAACCAACTTTTGCGCAACCTCTGTACAGTCGTAGGACCGTTCGTTACGCTGGAGATCTTTTCCTATGTCAGACACGATTTTTTATCTGCTATTGTGGGTGCTGATTACCACGGTTTTCACGAAACGCGCCATGCATCACTAGCCATGCTGCGTTGCCGTGGAGACCTAAAATGATGGTGATGCTCTCTCGACTGTGCTAAACTCTAGGAGAGAATTCTACTTATTTCTCTTTTCTATGAACGTATTTTTACGTATTTTGATTGGACTTGTCCTTGTCGCGATCGGTGCTTTTATGACCATTCGGACGCGCGTGTTGTTGGATACGTTCGGTACGGTGGCTTGGGCAGAAGCAAAGCTAGGAGGCGGGGGATCAAATTTATTTTATAAATTGTTTGGAATCGTGTTTTGTTTGGTCGGTTTTATCGTTGCCACCAATATGTGGGATGCGTTTCTTCAAGCGACGCTCGGTTCCTTCATTCCATCACCTACTCCGTAAACGTTTATGTATCAAAGCGGTGCACAACTGATCGATGCCGCCGCCGTGCTTCGTCATGTAGGGGTTGATAAGGGGTGGCACGTGGCTGATCTCGGGTGCGGGGCACTTGGTCATTTTGTGTTTCCCGCGGCTGAACTGGTCGGGGGCGCGGGGAAGGTCTATGCCGTGGATATTCAGCGTTTGGCACTCGAACGTATTCAAAAACAGGCCAAAGTACAGCAGCTCTGGAATGTGATACCCGTCTGGTCTGATATTGATGTGGTGCACGCTGCTCGCATCCCCAATCGTTCCCTGGACTTGACGCTTGTTGCCGATAACCTCTATCTTTCGGAGAACCGATCCGGGCTTGTGAAGGAGGCCATACGCCTCACAAAGCCAGGCGGCAAGATTTTGGTCATTGAATGGAAGCGAGAAAGACCGCTCATCGGGCCACCCGTAGAACGTCGATTGACCGTGGAAGAAGCCGAGTCGTGTTTCCGCGACGCAGAGTTAAAAAAGATCGACAGTTTCGAGGCCGGCGATCATCATTTCGCTATCACGTTTCAACGTCTGAATGCCGATCCCATGACAGAGATTCTTTCCGTGTCCTACCCAACGTCCTAATTCGTTTTTTATCTAGCATCTGTTTTTATGTGGGGATATCTTGCGCCGCTCTTACGTTTAGATTTTTGGTTCAATCAGATCTCGGTTGATTTTACCCCTTGGGTCAGTTATTTGTTAATCGGTGTTTTTGCGTTAGCCGTGGTATTGGGAGTTGTGTTTTATGCTTTCGCGTGGCGCAAAAATATTGATAAAGAGCACCGAAGGTTTTTACGGCAGTTGGGTACGATGAGTTTTTGGGCGGGTGTGTCTGGTTTTGCGTTGTATGCGATGACCTGGCAGCGTATCCCCGTGCTTAGCATGCGTTTCTTTTTTGTTGTCTGGTTGTTCATCTTCGGGTATTGGAAATGGCTATTGATCCGTCGCTACGTCAAAGAGATGCCCTTGCTGCGCCAAAAAGAAGCAGAGAAGGCAGCT
>CAYGGQ010000103.1:0-3353 GCA_964349535.1 uncultured Gammaproteobacteria bacterium
AAACGCATGAAGCGTTGGAAAAAGATTTTTTTAGGGATCGCTGCAATTGGAATGGTTTTTGCTTTCTTTTTTGTTCGTTATCGGATTTTCGGAGGGGGATCGCCAGAGCATTTTTGGGATATTTTTCAAACGCCCTATCGAAGTCAGGGGCAGTTATTAAGTGACGCGGTCTCACGTCATATTCAAGTTCCTCCAGATGTTCCAAAAGTAACGCAGGTGATAGAAGGGGATGCGTTGAAGGCGGCTAATCCTGATTTTTATAATCAAATTGCCTATGGCGATTGGATTTTGACCTATCAGACACTGGTCGTCATTTATCGTCCCGTTGGGGACAGGGTGATCGCGACACGCGCAATTGTGCAGGATCCGTGAGGGTTTGGTACGCTGATCGACGTATGCGCGTTATTACGGATTTTCACCTTCATTCCAAATGGTCTCGGGCTTGTTCCAAGGAGCTGACGATCCGTAATATCGCCAAATTTTGTGAACGCAAGGGGATCCAGTTCGTCGGCACGTCTGATTTTACGCACCCCGCGTGGCGGAAGGAGATAGGACAAGAATTAGAAGAGGTCGCGTCGGGTACGTTTGCTCTCAAAGGGGGTGGATCGCCGACACGGTTTTTATTAGCAACGGAAATTTCGTGCATTTACAAACGTCATGGGAAAACGCGTCGCGTGCACAATCTTGTTTTGCTATCCTCGCTGGCCGCTGTTGACGCTTTGATCGCACGTCTCAATCAGCGTGGTTGCAATCTCAAGAGTGATGGACGTCCCATCATCGGTTTAGATTCAGAAGACTTGCTCAAAATGGTTTTGGATATTGATGCACGGGGGATGTTGATTCCGGCACATGCGTGGACGCCCTGGTTTGCTGTGTTTGGTTCTCAATCGGGGTTCGATTCCCTTCAAGAATGTTTTGGTGACTTCACGAAACATATTCCTGCCATTGAAACAGGGTTATCGTCTGATCCAAAAATGAATTGGCGCTTAAGTCAGCTCGACCCTGTGTTTCTTGTTTCAAACTCGGACGCACACTCTTTGGATAAACTGGGACGAGAAGCAAATGTATTTGAGATGTCAGAGCCTCGTTATGACGAGCTTCGAGATATTCTCGTTCAACATGATGAAAAACGTTTTATAGAAACGATCGAATTTTTTCCAGAGGAGGGGAAGTATCACGTCGATGGTCATCGGGCTTGTCGGTTTTGGTGTCTGCCAGAAGAAACGAAAAAAATAAAAGGCGTGTGTCCAAAATGCGGCAAGCCACTGGTGATTGGTGTTTTGAATCGTATTGACGCGATCGCAGATCGACCCGTGGACCCGCCGCAGCCTCCTCGTTCTGTGCCTTTTCGTTCCATCATTCCCTTACAAGAGATCGTGGCAAATGTGCTAGATCTTGGTGTCGGCGCGAAAGCGGTCAAACGAGAGCTGGATCTGCTGTTGGCAGATCGACGTTCAGAATTCGCTGTTTTATTGGATATTCCAGAGAATGAACTCGCACGGATCACCAGTCCAGAAATCGTCGAAGGGATCTGTCGAGTGCGCGCGGGACGGGTCAAAATTCAGCCGGGTTACGATGGGGAGTTTGGCGTGATTTCTGTCACCGACCCACAAGAGAAGCGCGCGATAGGGGTAAAACAAAAAAGACTATTTTAAAATAAAACTCCCCCGATTTTCATCGGAGGAGTTTTCCTCCTGATCAAAGAGCAAAGAAACGTTTAACGCTTCTTCTTTTTCGAAGCCTTTCTCTTGGTTGCTCGTTTCTTGGTCTTCTTTACCGCTTTCTTTTTTTTCGCCATGCTAGTTCACGCTCCTTTCTATTAGGTCGTCCCGAAGAACTTCGGGATCGATGTTCGCCGCGACGTGCGCACGCGCTAACGATCATGACAAAAGTATAACACATATTTTTGTATTTGTGTGTCAAGTGCATAGAAAAGGGCGACGGACAGGAAAATTTTTAATGATTGAACTCGGCTTTTTTCCGGAATAATATTGTTCTCAAACACCAATCATTAAAAATTTTCCTGTCCGTTGCCTGAGAGGGGGTGGGAGAAAATAAAAAGCGCCCCTGACGAGGAAGCGCGTGAAGATTATTTCATGTTTTGTCGAATGATCCATCGGATGTCATCGGATGTTTCTACTTCTCGTTCAGGAGGAGTGAGGAAGGTGAGCACCTCCTCTGATTCAGGAATGATGCGTTGTGCACCACGGAATTTCTCTGGCCGAATGAATGGTTGAAAGGGTTCCTCGATGACACCCATCTCGCGATTTGCGGCGTGGATGATGGTGCCATCATCCGTGATGATACCAACGTGACCCACGCCAAAAATGGGATCTTTTTCATAGTAGTTGATGTACCCTGAAAGAAAGAGCAGATCGCCCATACCCAGAATGGCGGGATAGACGACCTCGCCGCACTCACGCTGCTGAACAGTCCGTCGCGGCAACCAGATGCCCCGTTGACCGTAGAGCCATTTGATCATGCTGGAGCAATCCACGATTCCCGGTGCCTCGGATGGTCGCGCCCCACGTCGATACTGGGCTTGGCCGATCAGCCCACGAGCCAAAGAGAGGAGATCGACAGGAACGACCTTAAATCCCAGAGACGTAAGGATGGTGAGGCTGCCTTCAAGGGGCAGGGGAAGATCTTCTTGTGCAATCGCACAACGATTACCAACAGCACGAAAAAGTAGGGGAGCAGAGCGTTTCTTTTTCGGCTCTTTTTGGGCTGACGAGTTCTGATGCCTATGCATAACTTTGCAGTCTCCTTTGAAGGAACTATGGGCATAAGATCATGAAAAATCAGTGGTGTCAAGGTACTTGACCTTACTCCCATTTTCTGTCATAGTGTATATGGATAGTACGTGCGAAGGTCCGTCCGTTGGTCGGGGAAAGGTCCATGCGCAAACGAATATCCCTTAGATCATTGAGACTGAAATCCTTTCAATAAAAGGGTTTCAACTTATAGCATGCCCACAAAATTGTTCGTCGGTGGCATTCCTTATCGCACAAACGATGAGGAGCTCCGACAGCTCTTTTCCCAGGCCGGCGAGGTTGTTTCCGTGTTCATCCCAATGGACCGTGAAACACAGCGCCCACGCGGATTCGCCTTCGTAGAGATGGTGGACGACGCAGCCGCGGACAAGGCGATCTCGATGTTTGACGGCTCCGACCTCGGAGGCCGCCGCATCGCGGTCAACAAAGCTCGTCCGATGGAAGAGCGCGCCCCGCGCAGCCCTCGAATGTAGTTTTAAAAACACCCCGCCTCTCACGAGATGGGGTGTTTTTTATTAACTGTTGGGTCCAATACCCCGCAGCTCTGCTGCGTCGGTCTCTGTCGTCCTGAGCGGAGTC
>CAYGGQ010000104.1:0-3348 GCA_964349535.1 uncultured Gammaproteobacteria bacterium
GTTCTGTTCAAGGAGCTGGGTTGTCGTCCTGTAGCGTGACGTCGAGTAAGCTTATGTGGAATTCCACAACGGGTAAGTTCTCTTGCGGAACGGTTTTTGAACGGGCAACGATGTCGTATCAATCGTATCAAATAAACCAAGGAGCAACGGCAACCACGACGATGAACTTTTTGTTTCCAACGGCTGTTAACGCATTTGCTATAAACGTAGCAAACACGACCGCGACACGTGCCTTTTCTGCAGGAAGCTTCCGTTCGTGTTCGATCTACAACTCCGCAGCGGTAACAGCTGGTTTGGTTGATGTGCGCTTCACAAAGAACGTCGTTGGAGTAGGCGGATATTACTGTCGTTTGAGCACGTCCCCTGGTTTAACACGTGCGAATTCGCAGTCCATCGATGCCGGCACCGTTACGTTTGCCGCTGGTGATACGATAGGTGTCCAGCTTGAATCTAGTCTTTTAGCACCAACATCAAATGATCATAATATCGGGTGGACCGTTGAGTTTGATTTTGGTGCCGACTTAGCGGAACAGTACTACACGCATGACACTTCGATCGCGGCTGGCGATGTCGTCAGTTTAGATCCCTCCATTTTTGCGGGTGTTCAAAAAAGCACCCATGCTTATGATGCCGGTTTGCTGGGGGTTATTTCTACCCACCCTGGGATGGTGCTTGGGGGTGGGGATGGTCCTGCGACTCCAGTGAATGTCGCGCTTGCTGGTCGCGTGCCAGTAAAAGTGACAACGGAGAACGGTCCTATTAAATCAGGCGACTACCTCACCGCTTCCTCACTACCAGGCATTGCCATGCGCGCAACAAAGGCGGGGCCTATCGTAGGTTTTGCGATGGACGCGTTTGATGGGAAAGAGGGTGAGATTGGGGCCGTTATGCTGTTTGTGAAACAGGGGTATTTTAACGGAACAACGGCGATGCCGACGCAGGCCACCTCAACCGAGATCGGATGGGCCTTTGATCCCAAGCGCATTGATCCAGTCCAGACGCTGAAAGCATTGAAGCAGCAAAAAAATTCGTCGTCTTCTTCGAGTGCATCGGCTTCTTCGAGCGAGTCTCAAATCTTTACGGACGAGTTGCTCGCAGGGCTTTGGATCGCGACGCCAAAACTGGTGGCGGAAGAAGTGCAGACACAAACCATAAAATCCTTGGAAGGTGGGGATATCGTTCTTGATCTTGGTGCGGGTGGACGATTGGTGGTTCCGTTTGCTACGACCTCGACACAAGCGACCTCGACGGAATTTGGTGGTGCGACGACATCGACCGCAGGCCCAGCCATTGCTTTTGATAGCTTTGGGAATGGGTTCTTTGCGGGGACGCTCACCGCAAATCGCATTAAGGCAGACCAGATTGAGGGTGTGGATATCTTAGCCGAACGTCTGACCATGGTGTCGAATGAATTAGGTTTACTGACATCGCAAGCGTCTTCTACGGAAGTCACGTCAACAACGGTACAGGTGGCAACAGAACCCTCCGTAAATCACTTGATGGCCGATCTGTTATCCGTGACAGGCACGACACAATTATTTGGAGATCTTGATGTGGTAGGAAACGCAGATTTTGCTAACCTTGTTCGTCTCCACGCGGGATTGGAAGTTGGCACGGTTTACGCTTCATCCGTAACGGCAGCGCGTTTTGCTGGTGAGGCGTGGGATGCAGTGACGACGACTTTGGCCATGCTGCAAGGAGAAGGGGTCAGCACCACAAACGCGCTTTTGTCGCTTCAAGATCGCGTCTTGCAATTGGAGATGACCGCGGCGACGGCAGCGACGTCAAGCGTGGTCGACTTTTCCACGACCTCGACGGACAGCCTGGTCTTTGATGCAGCCGTGACATTCAAAGGAGGTCTCGCGGTGGACTCGATTCGATCTTTGAACGAATTGATTACCTATGAAAGCGACACGCTCTTCTTCGGTCGGCCTTACTTTAACGCGGATACGGGGGGATTTGCAGAAATTCATGCGGGGGATCGATTGGTGGAGGTTTTGTTTGACAAAGAGTATGTGGTTGAACCTGTCGTGAATGTTTCCCTCTCTTTTACGCAAGCCTCCAGCTCCGCAACATCCACAACGATGGAAGATGATTTGTTCGCTCAAGATGTACGGTTTGTCGTGACACGCAAGAGCGGCAAAGGCTTTACCATTTTACTCAATAAACTTGCCCCAGCAGACCTTTCCTTTAGCTGGATCGCGCTCGCCGTTAAAGACGCAAAGATCTTCTTCTCGCTCAAGCCGGAGATGGTCGCGACGACAACGGCAGCGATCGAGCCTCCATCGCAGAGCGTGCCAACAGTCGCAGAACCTATCAACATCCCGAGTGACCAAAATCCGCCACCTGCAACGACATCAACCGACGAGGGGTCAACCATTGAAGAGCCGACAGAACCAGCACCCGAACCAGTTCCTGAACCAACCCCTGAACCAACGCCAGTCGTGACAGAACCCACGCCGGAAGCGGTGGAGCCCGCACCTCAACCAGAGGCGGAGTCAGACGTGAACCTCACACCAGAACTCATAGAACCTTCGCCCGAGCCAGCACCAGCCGAGACCCCGCCGCCAGAACCACCTCCAGCGGAACCAACCCCCTGATTTTCCATTTTCTCAGAATGCTTGTATACTAATCCTACATTAAAAATCCTTATTATTTCATGCGTATGAATGCCCAGCAAAGATTAATCATTGTCGTGCTATTCGGACTTACGGTTCTTTTGGCGTTTACCACCTACTCCTATCGCCAAAAATATCTTGCGGTCAAGGCGGATCCTCAAAAGGTGACCCAAGAAACCGTGGATCTTTTGTTGGCAGAGGTCGGTCAACTGATCGCTCTTCCAGAAGGTGAAACACCAACGGTTGCAACCGTTTCCGATCCAGAAAAACTCAAAGATCAACCGTTTTTCGCTAAAGCGAAAGTCGGCGACAAGGTGCTGATCTACACGAACGCACGTAAGGCAATCTTGTATAGCCCAACGGACCACAAGATTATCGAAGTCGCTCCCATCAGTATCGGCGACAACCAGGCACCAGCCCCAGCGCCAGCCAACTAAGTCCCTCACCAACAACAAACGCCCCCCGACCTGTCCGCCGTAGCTTCCGGCGTAGGCGGAAGCTCCCAGCGTAGGGGGGCGTTTTGTGTTATGATACAGCCATGCGTCGCGCCTGGTTTTTTGTTTTACCTCTCCTGTCTATTTTAGGAGGAGTCAGCGTTGTTTTAGCCGTTGACCAAAATAGCACAAACTATCAAAACCTTGATTCAACCTTTGCGCCCTCTGTGTTTGATACCAATTCAGCCAGCTACCAGATCATCGGATCTGTTGAACCAATAACCGGTTATTCAAAC
>CAYGGQ010000105.1:0-3345 GCA_964349535.1 uncultured Gammaproteobacteria bacterium
GTCTTCCCCGTAACGAAAGGGATCAAGCGAGTCCTGACGACTCCCCTTGCATGCCGCTAGCATTGCGTTGGTCATGCTGTCGCGATAGAAGGCGCGGGAAGTGAAAGCATCCGGCAGAACGATCGACAGACCCTGGCCGTACAGCTTCCACCACTCTTCGAGGACGCGGCGCGGGGTGTTGAAGATCCCCTCATCCGTATCGCTCGACAGTGCCGCGATCACCATCGGCAGACCGTGTGAACTGGTCCCCATGGGCAGCAAGCCGTGCTTCATGGCCAGTGCCACGCAAGAAGTTCCCAGGAACTGCGTCGACGGAAGCTCTTCCGCAAGCACACCATCGAGATAGTCCTGCCACATCGGATGAGCGGCGCGACGCGTCCCGAAATCGGAAAAGGTCAGCCACGGCCGCGTCTTCAGGAGGTCGATCTTCTCGCGCAGCCGACGGATGCCCTCGGCGAAGAATGCCTCGCGACCAAATCGAGTCAGCTTGCGCAGATGCGCTCGCGTCTTGAGAGCGCTAATGATGGTGAGCGGAATCGTGTCGGAGAAAATGCTCTGCCGCCACGGTCCGTAGAAACGAAGATCGAGCTGTCCGTCCTCGCCCTCCTTGAGCTCGTACTCGGGAAACTGCATCGTGCGAAGGAACTGGAGAAACGGCTCATGGAACATCCGTTCGCCGTATTCGTTCGTACCACGGATGTAGTGCAGATCGCTGTTGTTGAACCGCAACGTCCGCACATACTCCAGCTGTTCCCGCAGCTCTTCGATTCGAATATCTTCCGCCAGCCGCACCCGCTTGGTCCGATTGGTCAGACGATATTCGACCTGCACGTCAGGGTAGTTTTCACACACGAGCTGACCTTGCGTCAGCTCGTAAAAATCCGTGTGCATCAACGAAGTGACGATCGGGCCGTCCATCATGGTGCGAAGGTTGAGCATGCACATCGCAATCTCCTTTTTCTGTTCCTGTTAAATGCAAATTGAAAAGTCCATGACCCTGAAAACTATTTTTCAAGATCGAAGTTTAACTTCAAACAATTTGAAATGAAACTTCGAGCGTGAAAGGGAGCATGGGGGTCGGCGTGCGACCGACCCCCATGAAGTGATGTTCTCCTATCGATAAAGACCGTGGAGATGGATCAAATGATCGACGGACAGAACCACGAGACCGACGATGGGCTGACCAGCCTTGATCCGCGTGCGGATGTCTGTGCTGGAACCTGGAACACCGGAAAACAACTGCCGGTGCGGTGGGAGATCCTGCGGCTCAAGTGATACCCCGGGACGACCGATCACGGCAAAACGTGCGCTTTGCCACAACGCTTCGCCCTTGGACCAACCGTGAATCTGTGAGTGTCCCTCCGCGTCTTTCTTGACGAGATCGGCGCCGACCACGACCCAGACCTCGCCGGCTGATTGATAGCGCTGAATAAGTTCCCAGGTCTTTTCAAAAGATTGGTTGGTGCGATAGAGATCAGAGAAATCGCATCGAACACGTGCGATTCCCCCAAACGTCTCTTGCACCATGCTTGCGCGAAAACCTACTGGGGTGCGGTTGACGGCGCGCTTGCCATCCGTACGAAACCCGCACGGAATGACGACAACCTCCTCAAATGCCTGCGCCATTTTTATGGCGACCAATCGATGATGAGTCCCCGGAGGATCAAAGCTGCCACCAAATAACGCGATCCGTTTTGGCATAGAACCTCCTCATGGTGAAAAGTACGCTTGCCTCAAACGCAATGTTTGAGACAAAAGAATGGTTTCCGAATAATTCAGACGACATTCTTTAAAGAAAGAAGTCCCCCGCCGCTCGTAAACGGCGGGGGACTTAGAAAAGAGACGGGCCTACGCGGCGACCCACTCGATATCGGTGGAATCAATGATGTGAGCACCCATGCGCTCGAGCTCCGCGAATACTTCTTCACGCTTGCTCTCATCGACGAAGGCGATCAGGTCGCGGCAGAGGTAAACCTCATGGCCGCGCTCCAACGCGTCGATAACAGCCGCTCGATCGCAGTATTCGCCCGCGACGCCGGCGAATACCGTGATACGCAAGCTGAACGCACTGAGGAAGCCGTCCAACTCGGATTCGATGCGCCTTCCATCAGGCAGAGGATTCGACGCGAAAGGCGAAAGCGAATCCACGTCATCCTGATGACCCTTGAGATGGATGACGCTGCCATGCGGAAAACGCAGACCGGTCATGAACTGCGCGCTCTTCGTATTCCGTACGCAGTGCGGCGGAAAGATCTTGAACGAACAGTGGTTCGGTCCGTGGTCGTCACCGGTGAAAATCGTGATGCCTATATCAGCCGTCTCACCGGCCTCGGTAAAGGCATTGATGCCAGCCACGAGCGCGCGACTCCCCTTCACGGGCAGCTCGCCGTCGTCGGCGAAACCCTCCTGCATGTCGATGATGATGGTGGCGGTTCGCTTGGGATCGAGACGGACCTTGCTCATAACCTCTTCTCCTGGGTTGGGGTTGATTGAAATGTACAACGCGTGTTTGACGCGCGGATTGATAGACAAGCCTGTTTTTGCTATGCCTCTCAATCCCCGCCTCCTACTTAGTGTTGACTATACACTATATTCAAAAACCTGTCAACTTCTGCCCACTTTTATGGCATCTGTCACAAAAAAGGCTTTTATTTTTAACATGAAACATGGCGTCTGTCAATGCGTAGTTTTCGCCCCCACATTTGACAAAAAAGCCAAATTCTGATAAAAATGATCCTTGCTCTTTGACTTTTTGATAGGAAAACAGACGAAAAACAAGAAAAAAGGAGTCGCCATGCTTCGCACGATCGAGTCTTCCGTCAAGCGGTACGTCGAATTTCGTCCTCTGGCAAAAGGGCTCAAGGAGAACCTCCTTGCCAGAGAACTTGTGGGTCACAACGATCCACGAGTCATCGTGATGCAGTGGAGGAAAAAGTTCCCCTCGTGCAGCTTTCGCTTTGTCGAAAAAGTAAAGATGGTGGTCGAGCACAACGGGTTTTCACACAACCTGAAAAGTGTTCGACCCATCAGCAACAGCTATTTCATGGGCGTAGAGATTCTGGATGGCTTTGGGCTTCAGGCTCGCCTCGAGGCACAGTGGTCCCCAGCCTTTTGTAGCCAACCGGTCTGGCAACAACTGAACAAAACGAGGATGCTAAATTTAGGCATTCGAATCACTGATGACGGGGTCGCAACGGAAGAGAGCTTGCGAAATGCGCGTATCCTCTTTTCCGGGTCAGAATCCGATGCTTCGAATTTCTTGATAGAAAGATTCCATCCGGGCCATGACATCGCCTTCGATGCGGATGGTCGCATCATCGACCCACTGCTCTCTGCTGACTGTTT
>CAYGGQ010000106.1:0-3343 GCA_964349535.1 uncultured Gammaproteobacteria bacterium
GCTATGAATGGTGTGCCGTTTGGTACCAGGATTCAGATCCCAGCTCTCGGTAACGCGGTGTATACGATCAACGATCGTATGAACAAGCGTTATGACTCGAGCTACATGGACCTCCATGTGGAAACGCGTGCTGAAGCTTTCAAATTCGGCCGCCGCTCCCTTGAAATCGTCATCTTGAACTAAATACAAAAGCCGCCCTACCTGGGCGGCTTTTGTATTTAAGAGAAAAGTACGAATCCCTTCTTGAGCCGCGAGGGAAAAGAGTCGTTCGTAGGCATAGCGATTGCCATGCAGATCCGACGCGAAAATTGCTTGATCGTTCATGAGAGCTCTCCGATATCAAAGGGCCATTTTTTCCAACCGAGAAATTGCATGAAGGAGTGCAGCCGAAGGCGGGCCTGTTCTGCATCCAGAGTCTGCAACTCTTCAGCGAACGCATAGAGTTCCGCGATCACCACATTCTTGAAGTCCGTTTTGAAGAAGAAGGGAAACAGGCCGTCGAAAAGCGTAGACCATGTTCTGATCCAACCGTGCTGATAAAACACCTGCTTGAGTTGAAGGGCACTATGACTGAATTGAAGAAGGCAAGGGATCAATGTGTCAGCGCAATGCGGGACCATTTTCTCCGCGATGAGCGTACGGATACGCGGCGGGAGATAAGAGAACGTGCTGTGATAGAGCACGAGGGCGAGTGCGCAGACGAGCGCGTGCTCCTGTGCTAGCTTCACCGTGAATTTTATAGCAACGATCTTATCCGCCACCGCGAAGGCGTGCATGAGCCGCTCCATTTCGAACGTACCACTCGGGAAAAGGAGCAGAGCTCGGTGAAGAGCAGGGTGGTTTGGGATCACGGCAGCCGCACCCTCTGGGAGACGGCGCATCAGTGCTTGAGCGATGGAGTCGCGCAGATCCACCTCCGCGTCATTCTCGATGACATAGAATACGGCAGACTTTTCTAGAAAGGCAAAGGAACCGCGTTGCACGATGCTGAAAATCGTCTCGTAGTCTAACCGATACTTTGCGCGGAGACGACGAACGTCTTCATCATCTTCGCCATGGCGGATTCCACGAACATCGAACAAGCGACTCGCGACGATGTATTCTGGTGAGAGCGTCCAGAGGGGGCCGTCTTCTGTCGTTGTGAGGGCTACATCGCCTTGGAGCGGTGGCGGAAAACCAAAATACCAATGATGCAAGACCTCGACGAAGAAACCAGAGTAGTCTGGCTCTGCTCTGTGGTAGGCACAGCGTCTGAAGGGGCCGCCGCAGATCGTCTGAAAAATTTCATGACGAAGAGATAAGGGCTTACGACAGAGCTCCGGTTTGAACACCACCAGATCAAGGTCTTTATGCGTGCGTCCCGATGAGATGAAACCTGGTTGGTCCAGCGTATATCCTGACGTATGCGTGGATGCGAGGAGGAATTTGACGGCTCCACCTCCAGCAATGACCCATCCGGGCAATCCATCCGAAGATGGCCAGGGGAGGAGTCTACGAGCAACATTTTGAACATCCTCAAAATCAAGATTTCCCATCGTTCACTCCTTTTTGTGTAGATTGTGAAGGTGTACAGGCCTGTGCCTGATAGCGCACTGTGGCAAAAAATAGAGATTTTGTCAATCTTTGAGTAAAAGAAAACCCCCTCTCTGAATCGAGAGGGGGTCACAAGTTATGAAACGAGATGATCATACGGAATCACCGGGTACTCGGTGATGAGGGGATTGATACGAACACGGTTCGGATCGAACCGCGGAAAGCGATGATTATTGCCGAAGCAGGCGCGTTCCTCCATGTACCAGCGCCAGATTGCCTCCACAGGAGAAACATAGAGGCCGGGAGCATACGGACGCTGCAGTCGAGGATTGTAGACGAGTTGGCAGTGATTGCCGTTGATCGGGCTGTCGTCTGAATACTCCGTGATCCACCAATCTACACCTCCTTCAAAACGAGAGGGGTGGTGGTTTGGATCGTTGGAGAGCACAACGACATCCACGTCTTTACGCGTGGAGAGTGAGCCACGGTGAGTTCCGATCCATGCCTGTCGAGCTAGGCCACCGATCAGCAGACCGGGGACACCGAGCCCCAGTAGGAGTTGATGAGCAACACTCATTCCGTGGAAGCCACGAACGGCGTTTGGCGGTGCATCATCGCACAGCATTTGCTTGAGAACAATGGTCTGTCGAAGTTCTTGCCTTTGACTATGGCAGAGCCGCATCCCCATTCCGATCATGAGTTATCCTCCCTTTCCAAAAGAACGAGACTGATGAGGGTAGAATAGAACGAAGGAATTGTCAAGGCAAGTTTGACGGGGTTTTCCTGTGACTGTAACTAGAGCACAATTAATAAATAATCTCTTATGACTAAAAAAGCCATCGCTGGGGGTGTCGTGCATCGCTTGCCGTCAGATTTACGACACGCGCTGGCTTCATTACCTAAAGCGCTCAAGCTGTGGGAAGACATTACCCCCTTAGCGCGCAATGAGTGGATCTGCTGGGTGACATCGGCCAAACAAGAAGAAACGCGGGAGCGGCGTATTAAGGTAGGGATTGATAAGCTTTTATCGGGGATGAGGCGGCCTTGTTGTTGGGCCGGGTGTGGGCATCGGTGAGATAGCCTATTGTTTTAATTTTCAAAAAGATATTGTGCTCGAATAACCAAGTTACTTTTGGTTAAGATATTCTTTTAATTCGCTCAGTGCTACATCATGCTCCGGCTTGTGACCGCCGACTTGTGTCGTCCACTTTAAGATATTAACAGCCTTTTCAGCATAGTCACGCCAATCAGATTCATTTCTTTGTCTTTTACAGAAGGCAAGTTCGTAATAAGAAAAGGGAAAGTCTGGATATTTTTGGGTGACATCGTTATATATTGATTCTGCTTCGGCGCCGCAATTAAAGTGAACCCCGTTTTCCGTTATGGTATAAGTTCCAAGTAGCTTGTTATAGAGGGGATCATTTGTTTTCATGAAGTCACCCATTAATATTGGACCACCATATATGCCAAAGTTCGCGACAACTGAAAATCGTTTTGTTTTTTCCAAATTTTCCCGCACATCCTTCATGTCATGCCCACTCGCATAAGCGTCTCCAAGAGACAAGAGAGCTCCAATCACAACAAACGATAGACCTATGTATCGGATAGTGGAAGTCTGTTTTTTTAGAACTAGCAAACCACCAACTATCGTGATTATGAATAGAGAAATCGAAATCAACATAGATGTAATTATAGCACAAAACCACCCTTTCAGGTGGTTTTGTTAGCGCCGCTCGCAAGAGACGCGGCTTCGCCGTTTTTACGTGGCGGTGTCGGTGGGTTAAGTGCCAAACCAGTACGATGTGTTGAG
>CAYGGQ010000107.1:0-3323 GCA_964349535.1 uncultured Gammaproteobacteria bacterium
AGCATGCATATTTAATCACAAAACCCCTCTTTTGTCAAGAGGGGGTTTGGTTATTTTACTGTTTTTTGGCTCTATTATGCAGCATTTACTGATTGCTGTGCGCGCTTGCGTTCAAACTCTTTCAGGAACTGTTTACGAATGCGGAGGCTTTTTGGTGTGACCTCGAGGAGCTCGTCATCGCCGAGGTATTCCAGCGCTTCTTCCAAGCTCATGTTGCGTGGTGTGGTCAAACCATCCGACACGCCATCGCCTTTAGAACGCATGTTTGATAATTTCTTTTCTTTACACACATTCACGGCAAGATCTTCTGGTTTGGCGTTTTGACCGATGACCATCCCCTCATATACCTCGACGCCAGGACCGATAAACAACTGACCCCGTTCCTGCGCCGCCGTCAAGCCGTAAGAGTTTGATTCTCCTGATTCAAATGAGATCAGTGATCCGTGTGGCGTACCATCAATGCTACCCACGTAAGGTTGGTATCCCAAGAAAATCGAATTGATGATGCCCATCCCACGCGTATCCATCATGAACTCTGTTCGATAGCCGATCAACCCACGTGTCGGAATCATGAATTGTAAATAAGCGGTGCCACTTTCAACACGCATGTCCTGCATCTCCCCCTTGCGTCTTCCCATCTTTTCAATCACCGATCCACTCGCACCTTCTGGACATTCAAGCGACACTTCTTCAAATGGTTCCATCTTTTGACCATCTTTCTCTTTCAAAATAACTTGTGGACGAGACGCCTGCAATTCAAATCCTTCACGACGCATGCGTTCGATCAAAATCGCCAAGTGCAATTCACCACGACCGGACACGATAAAGGTTCCATCGCCTGTTCCTGGTTCAACGCGCAGCGCAACGTCGTTTTGCAATTCACGCTCCAACCGTTCTTTGATATTGCGGGATGTCGTGAACTGACCTTCCTGACCAGCCAACGGGGAGGTGTTCACGCCAAACGTCATCTTCACGGTTGGTTCTTCGATCTGAATCACGGGGAGCGCATCGGGATGATCCATGGTCGCAATCGTTTCACCGATATTGATATCGGCGATACCCGCAAAAGCGACAATGTCTCCCGCAACGGCCTCTGGAACTTCCAAACGCCCCATGCCCATGAAACTCATGATGCTGGTCACTTTTGCTGGCGCAACTTTACCCTCACGGTTAATCCACGCGACAGGACCGGGGCGAAACGTGCCACGCACCACACGACCAATCGCCGTCTTTCCTTTATAGTTGTCGTAGCTGATATTTGCGACGGAAACCTGCAGTGGCGCCGTTGCGTCCACCTGCGGCATGGGGATTTCTTTCACCACCGTTTCAAACAGCTGACGAATATCCGTCATCTTGCTCAAATCATTTTCTAAACCCGCCTTCCCCTGTTTTGCGGATGCGTAGATCACAGGAAAGTCCGCTTGACGGTCAGAAGCACCCAACGTCACAAACAAATCGAACGTCTGGTTCAACACCCAGTCTGGACGTGCGTCAGGCTTATCAATCTTGTTGATGACAACAATGATGCGATGACCGGCTTGAATCGCCTTCTTCAAAACAAACCGTGTCTGCGGCATGGGGCCTTCTTTCGCGTCGACAAGCAACAACGCACCATCCACGAGATTCATGATACGTTCAACCTCACCACCAAAGTCGGCGTGACCTGGAGTGTCCACGATGTTGATTTTGGTATCGCCATACATGACGGCACAGTTCTTGGCGAGAATCGTAATGCCACGTTCACGCTCAAGTTCATTCGAATCGAGGATGGTTTCCCCTTCTAAACCACGATCCTTGAACGTATCGGATTGCTTAAGCAAAGAATCGGCCAAGGTGGTTTTTCCGTGGTCGACGTGTGCGATGATGGCGATGTTACGGATGTCAGACATAAAAGAAAATAATGAACATAAATCCGCCCCTTGAGGGACGGAACGTCCAGTTTGCGGCTATGATAATAGATGTTTTGCTTTATGTCAATCAATGAACCATCAACAAAACCCCCATCCAGTCGTTCGGATGGGGGTTTAAGCGAAGGCCACGGCCTACCTAGGGGCGCTGCGGGGGCGGGGATGCGAGCGCCGCGCTGACGCTCTCGAACGGCTGCCGAAGCCGACCGATGACGGGCCCGATGGCCGTCAGCACCAAAGACACCGAAACCAACATCAGAAGGCCGAAACCGACGAAAAATGAACGCATTTTTCTCTCCCTTGTTCGAGTGGACGGTTTTTGAATGAACAAGAAAGAATATCACAAAAATGCCCTTTTGTCAATCCCCGGTCAGAAAAATCTTCATTTTTTCCCAAAATTCTGGATGATTTTGCTTTGTTTTGAGCCAATACCACCATTCTGCCCCCCAAAAATAGACTCGGGGCATCTGCAGGCGCTTTGCATACGCCAAGTTTTTATCCAACTGTTTTGTACTCATGGTTTGGAATTGTTCCGTGAGTGGAACCTCAATCAACGGCCGATCTGCCCACGGTTCCATCTGGAACTCACTCACATAGACAGGTCCTATCCATCGCGCAAGCAGAAATGCCTTGCGCGCGTAAAACCACGGTGGGAGAAACCAATAACGTATGGTTCCTAACAATGGACTCTGAACCACACGATAGACGCTCACCCCAAGTCCATCAGCTTCCCCAGAAAAATGTAACCAAAACGAGAGCTCGCCAGAATCTGTTACGTGGATCGGCCGTCTCCTGTCTTCTGCTCGTGCCAACTCAATATCTTTTACAAGCTTCATTTCCCGCAACACAAATTCACGCGACTGTATCCTGCCTTCGCCGAACATCAAAAAAGGCTCATTCTCGACTTGCCATGATTCAACCGCGGGATGCTCGGCGTACCGTCGAATGACCGCCTCTACATAAGTGAGTTGCGCCTGTTCTAACGAAGCAATCGACGACATCTCCTGCGCCCACCTAGGCATCCAACATTCTGGCCAGCGTGGTTGCTTTACCCCCACGACAACCGTTGCTTTTGCGCCTTTGGCCGCGATCAGATCTAATTCTCGATCTAATTTTTCCCACTCAAAACCATCCCACGTTGGTTGGACATCGGGCCAATAGGCGGGCAAACGAATTTTCTTCACCTGCAAATCATCAAGCACCGCCGCCAACCCTTGATCTGAATCAAGACCCAACGACTCGGCATAAGGACGGCTCCAGGTCACGCCATATTCCTGAGGAACGGAAGACGAAGGCCAAGGCATCAAAAAATAACAGAGGACAACGAAACCGACGGCACTTGTCACGAAGAGAATCAAGAAAAAATGTTTATAAAGTTTGCGCATGCTAGAGGTTAAAAGAAATCAGACCAAGACC
>CAYGGQ010000108.1:0-3230 GCA_964349535.1 uncultured Gammaproteobacteria bacterium
CCCCCAACCCAATCCCTCCGTCCGCCGTCCCTCCGTCTATTGTAGGCGCGGACCCAAGCGTCCGCGCGGATTTTTCACCGTCTACATCTCAAGAAGGTGAATTGGATATTGTCGGAGCCCGCATAAAATGGAGCGCGCTCATTCGTGCTGTAGATGAAAAAAATCATTCCCTTCCTTTTATCTTAAAGATCAGTCGTCCAGAAGAAATGCGGGGGGACACGCTCGTGATTCGTTTTCAATATCCATTTCATCTCGATAAAATCATCACAGACATTAAGAATCGAACCATCGTCGAAAGCTGCGCGCGCCTTGTGTACAACATGCCAGGCATGAAAATTGACGGCATCGTCATTGAAGAGGCGCAAGCGAAAGAACAACGTTCCAACGATGTCGTTTCGAACATCCTGAAGGCGTTTGGGGGCAGTGTGATAGAATCGTAATATGTTACTTTTTAATACAAAAAATATGGTGGGAGTTCCCGTTGAAACGAGATCAGGAAGCCCAATCGGAAAAGTCGCAAGTTTTGATTTCGAGCAGGCAACGGGGCGATTATTTAACATGAATGTGCACACACGTTCCCTTGGATTAGCCAAAGACCTCATCATCCCATGGGATGCTGTTCTTGAAATAACACCTAAAAAAGTGATCATTGCCGATGGAGAGGCGCCGGCTGGGTCGAGACATGTTTTTCGACCAGCCTCACCCATGGATCCAGTGCCAACGCTGCTGAAAGATTCATCATAACTATGGACCGTGTTGAGGAAGGATTTCTTCGCGCATTGTGTTTTTACGACGCCATCAATTATCCGCCGACCGAGGTTGAATTAATTTCAGCATTTGATCGAGGGTCATTCCATCAGATCCTCCCCCTTACGAAGGGGACTTCGGTGAGCGACATTCGGCTGAGCTCAGTCGAAGCCTCAGTCGAACCGGAGCTAGAGGGGGTGGGCCCCTCCCTTCACGAGCTGATCCGTAATAATAGGGTTACCCGTGCTCGTGGTCGTGTTGTCTTCCCCGGCCGTGAAGCTCTCATTGCTGAACATGAACAACGCGAATGCCTCTTTCCTCGCAAGTTGCGACGAGCTCGTCGCGTCGCTCGTTGGCTCGCGCGTCTCGATGGTGTTCGTTTTGTCGCGTTGTGTAATACCACGGCGATGGCACATGCGAATGAGGAAGGAGATTTAGATTTTTTTGTTATCTGCCGTGCTGGCACGCTTTGGCAAACCCGTTTGTTCGCAACGTTACCTTTTCGTTTTCTCGGTCTTCGTCCTCGGTCTGATCGAGTGGTTCCTGATGCCGTCTGCTTGTCTTTTTTTATCGACGACGCGGCTTTAGATCTGACGAATCTTCAAATAGAGAATGACGTCTATTTTAGACACTGGTTTTTGCAGTTGTTGCCGCTGTTCGATGATGGTGTTTCGACGGATCTTTGGTCAGCGAACATGAGAATACGCGAACGTCATCCCCATGCTCGTCCCTGGTTGATGAATTCAGAAGTCGCCGTACCACGTCCACGTTTTCGACTACCAGCATTTCGTTGGATGGAGGTACTCGCACGTCGTATTCAGCAACGCGCTTGGCCAGCGTCTATTCGTGCGGCGATGAATAAAGACACGCGCGTGGTCATCAACGATCACGTTCTTAAGTTTCACGTTGACGATGGACGTGTTGCCTATCGCGAGGCGTATTATCAACGTTGTCAAAAATATGCCCTGGAAGCCTGAAGTGACCACGTGGTTGTGGCGTCTCACGATCCTTCTTTTGCCGTGGCAAACGCGTTGGTTTGGCTCGACGTTGACGATCAGCGGATATCCGTGGGAACAGGGGAGACTTTCTTTTTACCTTTCTTGGATACCGATGGTGATAGTGATTGCGATTGCCGTGACCCGGTCTTGGAAGGAGCGACCGCGCGTGAACTCTTCTTTGTTGTTACTGGGTTGTGTCCTCACGGTCATCCCCGTCGTATTTTCACTCTATCTTCCAGCGACGATCGAATGGTGGATCGAGATCTTGCTTTTATTATTTTTTGTCGGCGCGTTGCGATCATTGCGGGTAGAACGAAAGGAGTTCGTGTTCTGGGTCGTGCTCTCGATCGTGCCACATGCCTGTTTAGGGGTGTGGCAATATGCGCAGCAGATCGTGGAAGGGACGAAATGGTTTGGAATTTCAATACAACATCCTCTGACAGCCGGTGTCTCCGTTCTCGTCTCCTCCGGTCAACGTGTTCTGCGTGCCTATGGAGGCTTTCCACACCCAAACATTTTTGGGGGGTGGCTTGCAGTCGGGTTGATGATGTCCGTTTGGTTGATAGATCAGACAAGCTCTCGTGTTCGACGTTGGACACTGTTTGTCTGCAGTACTTTGTTTTCCGTGTCACTCGTACTAACCTTTTCCAGATCCGCGTGGATAGCCTGTTTTGTGAGCTTGGCGATCTTCGCTTTTTTTCTCTTGCGCCAATCTTGGAAAGAACGACGATGGCGTTTGGGTCTCACGGCGCTCCTCTGTGTTAGCGTTGTCATGGGCATGATGGTGTTTCAGCAACGCAGTTTAATTTTCACGCGTTTTGACACGGGCGCGCCGTCCGAAGTCCGTTCTGTGAGTGAACGAAAGCAGGCGTTTCAAGATGGCTTGCGTTTATTCAAGCAACATCCGTTGGTCGGTGTCGGTCCAGGAGCAACAGCGTATGCCTTAGGCACCCAGACTATTCCGCACAATGTTCCGTTGCTCATGCTGGATGAAATGGGCCTTGTCGGCAGCGCAGGATTGTTGTTGGTTATTTTTGTTGTGACAGGCATCGTAGGGGCGGGGTCATCCCGCCCATCCGGCATGTCGAAGGGCGGGATGACCTCGCCCCTACTGGCGGCGTTGATCGTGCTTTCTCTTTTCGATCATTATCTCTGGTCCCTCTGGAGTGGGCACAGTCTTGTCGCTCTCGCCATTCTATTTTTTATGCTCGTCGATCGTCCGTCGCACTTGCCTTTTGCTCGTTCATGAGTTTAGCTGGTGAGGTCGTTCGGCCTTTTCACAAAGGAGCGGATCATGACCAGGCAACTGATTGCCCACGTCTTGCCCATGGAACCCGTCAGGCAGCCAAACGGAATTTTGCTGTTTGCAGGGTCTACCCCCGAAGGGTCGGAAGTGCATATTTTTCATTCCGTTGAACAGGGGTTGGCGATTTTGGACGAGCGTTGCCATCCGCAGAGCCCGGAAAAACTTGTCGAATGGCAGGA
>CAYGGQ010000109.1:0-3181 GCA_964349535.1 uncultured Gammaproteobacteria bacterium
AATGAGATTTTGCATGGAGCAAGCTAGGCTATGACACGGGATGTCTGGCTGCGTTATTTTGAGTCGGCACCCGATGTTGTGCAGGATTATTTAATGGATCGTCAACGAGCATCAGATAACGAGGAGCGTGCTCAAACAAAACTTGGGTATGAACATGATATGTGGGAGCGGGTCATGGATGTGGTGTGGGATACGCTGTTCGCGGGTCTCGGAAAGCAGGACTTTCGGGAACGCCTCACGCGACTCGCGGGAGACCGTAAGCCCGAGGATGTGGAACGATGGGTACTGTTCTACGTTGTTTCTCCCCTCGCGGATCTCGTCACTTGGGACGTTGACAGTCGATTGCAGGAGTTAGGGGCAAGCATGACGGAGATTCAGGCGGTGCCTCGCATCTCATTACGTCCCGTGTCGTATGGTGCTGCCGTGCGAAGGATCGCTTCGCAAGCCAAAATCACCCTGCTTTCCGAAGAAATGGTGCGTCGGATACGAGAAATTTTCGTTTCCTTTATCAAAGGCGTACGCACGATTGAGCAGGTACGAGAAATGCTGCAACGCAATCAAGGGGAAGGGGGGATTGGATTAACCGCGGCGCAAACCGAGGCGTTTGCCACGACCATGACGGCGTTTCTAAACACGACAAAAGTGTTGTCCGAGCAGGAATATGCCGATTGGCTGACGCAATTTCAACAAGGAGGGGAAACACGACGTGAGGACGCGGCAGACGCGATACGGCAAGCCATGACGCCAGAGGAAGCGGAGGTGGCATCCCTTTCCGCGGGAACACCAAAATCCAATCGCGATGTATCAGCGGCATTGGAGAAGGCGGTGGACGCCGTCGTGAAAGAGCTTACTCTCACGGACCTCGATGAGTACATGACAAAGCGGTTGCGTAACACGGTTTCTACGCGATTGCGTGATGTGCGTAACACGCTACAGACCAAGGCGATTTTGACGCGTGATGTCAAGGTCGGTGGTTTAGGATTTGAGGCAGCTCTCGCAGACCGCATCGCCGCGGTGATCGAACGGGTCTACCAGGAACAACGCTCGACGATCGTGGACGAAGAAAAAAAACACATCGAAACAACCATGGTGGAACAAAAGACCAAGATTGATGAACGCAAAACGCGTGAGAGCGAGGAACACGCGAAGTGGTTTCAAGAAAAGGTGCAATCCACGCAGAATGAAGCGGATATCAAGGCGCGCATGATGGCCGCCTTACAGCAATCACAAATGCCAGCCGTAAAAGCGCAGGTACCAGCGGGATCGGTCAGCACAAACGGAAAGCCACTTTTGACGGACGTGCGTCCACCCGAAGCCGCCGCGGCGCCTATGCGCCTCATGGGGTTATCAGAAGAGCTGGGGGGAATGACCTTGGCAGAATTTCGTCGTCTCGCAAAGGATCCAAATCAAGCGGCCGAGAAGATCGCGCAAAAGTTGGAGACGTTGCATCAAGAGTCATTTGAGCAATGGACAGAGGGGGTGCAGGCCTGGCGGACCTCACCACTGCAGCGACAGTATCTCAAAATCGTTGCCGACAGTTTTGCGGCAGGGAAGCCGGTCGCGGAACTGGTCAAAGAACGACAAACCGCGGATAATTCCTTGCCAACCCCGATCGAACTTGGCGCTTTGATTGCGTTGAATAGCAAGGTTCAATTTTAATCGCTATGCCTGATAAATTCGTTGTTCCACAATTCATCGATAACGAAGACAAGATTTTAGGACCGATCACGGTGCGCCAATTTTTGATTCTCCTTGGAGCGACGTTCATTATCTTCATCGAGTACAAGATTTTTCAGTTTGTGTATTTTATCGGCGTGGCGTTGCTCACGGGCGGATTGGCGGGCACGTTCGGGTTTGTCAAAATTAACGGGCAGCCGTTCCACATCTTTTTCGTCAATTTCATGCAAACATCGCTTCGACCTAAACTCCGCATTTGGTTTAAGGAACTGCCCGACGTGGAATTAAAGTTGTTTATTAACGATCAAGCGATTGCCCCGCCGATGGTCGTGGCATCGAAAGCAAGACCCGCGTCCACGCGGTTACGCGATCTCGCCCTCACGGTAAACACGGGCGGGGTGTATAATCCAGACGAAGACCTTTAAACTATGCAAAGTAAAAAACTCGCCGGTCCAAAAGCAGGCGTTCCATCGCAGAGATTTTTAGATATTGCGGAAATTCGCGAAGACACGATTATCATGAAAGACGGGACGCTTCGCTCCGTGCTTTTGGTTTCGAGTGTGAACTTTGCTCTCAAGTCTGTGGATGAGCAAAACGCGATTGTGCAGGCCTATATGCAGTTTTTGAACGGACTTGAGTTCCCAATTCAGGTCGTCATTCAGTCGCGGCGCATGAACATCGATAAATATCTTGGTCAGCTCTTGGAGAATGAGAAGAACTTGAAGAACGATCTTCTTAAACGCCAGATCCATGATTATCGCGATTTCGTGAAGCAACTCGTTCAATTAGGGGAGATCATGCAAAAACGTTTTTTCGTCGTCGTGCCGTTGAATCCAGCGACAGATCAACGCAAGGGCTTTTTTGAACGCATGGGAGAAATTTTGTCGCCAAAGGCCGCGGTCCGCATTTCAGAAGATAAATTTCAAAAGCAAAAGTTTTCGCTTGGGCTGCGCATTAGTCAGATCGTGGGCGGTTTATCGTCGATGTCGTTGAATGCCGTGCCATTGGATACGCAGAGCTTGATTGAACTTTTTTACACCGTCTACAACCCAGAGATGTTCGAAACACAACGCTTAGTCGACATCTCTCAACTGCAGTTTGAAGGATAAAAGCGTGCTATACTACTCCCATGGCATTTGAGACGGGCGAGCAAAAAGGGTTTGACGCCTCCGCGCTCACGGCGGGGGGTGTTGGTTTACAGCGAGGGCCATCCAAAGAGATTCAAAAAGAGCATCAGGAGGAACAGCGTATCGCTCTCGAAGAAGAGCGCGTGTATCGTAAAGGCGTTGCAACGATTAAAGATTTGATCGCGCCTGCCGCGATGAAGGTCGAGCCATCGTTTGTGCGTCTCGGTGACGTTTATTGCCGCACGCTATTCGTCGTGACCTACCCGCGTTACGTCACGGTTGGTTGGGCCTCTCCCGTCATCAATTTGAGCACGCAGCTCGATATTGCGATGTTTTTTTATCCGATCAAGGCTGACATTATTTTGAAACAGTTAAAG
>CAYGGQ010000110.1:0-3173 GCA_964349535.1 uncultured Gammaproteobacteria bacterium
AGATCGAAGAGCTTGCGCTTGAAACGACAACACCACCAGACAAGGAGGAGAGACCGGTGGCTCCGAGAGTCGTGAAGGAACCAGCAGCAGCGCTGGTTTGACCGATCGCGGCTCCATTGATGGATCCTCCAGAGATATTGGCATTGCCTGAACGGAAGTTGGTGGCAAAGAGATCGGTTGACGTGGCACCTGTTGATGTCGTGAAGGTAAAGATGGCGACATTGGCAGAGCTTTGACCGATGGGGGTGTTGTTAATGGTTCCCCCACTGATTGTGAGCGCGTCGACCGTGAAGGCATCGGTGATGGCGTTCGCGGGAAGATTTAAAGTCGATGTGACAGTGAGGGAACCGGCGGTGATGTAGCCGATGGAGCTTGAGGCAAAAATGTTAGTTCCTGAAAAAGTTCCGTTGCCCGTCCATGTGTTGTTATCGCCTAAAAGCGTTGTTGATGCGGCTCCTCCACCACAGCCGCTACAGGAAGCAACGGTAAGTGATCCCACTCTCAATGTGGTACCTGATGCATATGAAAAAGCAAGATCGGTTGTCGTCGCGTAGGTTGCAAATAAATTCGTTGATGTCACAGACGTTCCTGTGGCTGCACTGAACGTCAAATTTTGTAATGTGGACTGACCCGTCACGTTAAAGGCTCCGGAAACGGTTGATGATGCACTCGCAATGTAGCCGCCGGTGAGCGTAGACAAACCAGAAATAGAAAGGGTCGTTCCCGTTGCGTTCGTGAATGTCAGTCCCTGCAAGGCTGTGAGTCCCGTCACCGTCAAGGCATTCGAAACCCGAAACGCGCCCGTTGACGTTCCGCCTGCGAATTGAACGTCATTCGTGGTCGTTCTTCCTGCGTCCGTCACGCCTTGCCACGTCTCCGTTGCCGCATGGAGCGCTTGCCACTGACTATTGACCCCATCGTAATAACTTAATTTTCCATTCGCGGTGTTGTAATACATGCGACCGCCGGATGCGGATGTCGGTACGGACGCGAATGAATTGATCCCTCCCGCCGTGTAGGCATACGCCGTATTGTTGATAGGCACGCGTGGCGACATCTCACCATCGCTGCTGACTTCCGTCGTTAAAAAAAGCGGGCCTGTGAAATCAAGGGATGCTGGAAAAACGGTTGATGACCCAAGTTGAACAGCGAAGAAGCTGGCATCAACCGAAACAGATGATTGCGTTTCAGACCATAATGCAGACCCTCCCGTTGACGATGCGTATAAACGAAACGTAAATGAAAATGTTCCCGTCTGCGCCGTGCCTGCCGAATTTTTTAGACGTCCTTGATAGCCAAGTGTTGACGGTGTTGCTGCATGCGCGACTGGCACATTTAGCAAATCCGTCAAACCAACTCCAAATAGCGTAGCTTGAACTACGCTGAAAAATACGGCTGCCGTGCAAAACAGTAACCGTAACTTGCTGCCTTTGAGCATTTCTTTAATCTTTCACCGGTACCGACGCACACAATGAAAGACAATATAAGTATAACAAAAAAACAGACCCGTTTCTACGCAGCCTGTTGATAAAATTGATCAAAATTTTTATTATTGCTTGACTTTTTGCAAAAAGTCGTTCTCTTGCAAAATCGGCACCCCCAACTCCTGTGCTTTCTCAAATTTTGACCCTGGTTTTTCTCCAACGACGACAAAGGACGTCTTCTTGGAAACAGTTTCAACCACCTCTCCCCCCAAAGCACGAATGCGCGTCTTCGCTTCGTCACGCGACAAAGTTTTAAGAGTTCCCGTTAACACCCAGGTCGTGCCTTGCCAAGGTCCCGTCACCTCACGAGCCACTGCCGGCTCGATCGAAATAAAATTCAACAAATGATCGATCACTGTCTGCTCATGGCTATCTTTAAAATGCGCTTCCACGGCAGATGCCACAACCTCCCCAATCCCCTCCACGGCTATCAACTGTTCCTGCGTTGCATGGCGCAGTTGATCAAGCGTACCAAACGCCTTCGCGAGATCTAACGCGGTGCGTTCACCCACGTGACGAATTCCAAGCGCGTACACAAAACGCTCTAAAGTGACCCGACGATGCGCCTGAATCTCCTTCACAAGTTTATTGGCCGAGATATCTGCAAACCCTTCCAACGCCAATAGATCACCGGGTATCAACGCAAATAAATCAGCCGGCTCATGCACTAAACCTGTTTGAAGAAGTTGTTCTGCGATACTGTCACCCATCCCCCTCACATCAAAGGCTGGACGGCTGATAAAATGCAGCAGCTTTGCCAGCTCCTGAGCGAAGCAACGTTTGTTGGAACAGACGGTCGCTACCTCCCCCGCTCGTCGCGTGACGGGCGATCCACACATCGGACACTGCGTAGGCATCTGAAATACTTTCTCTTTTCCCGTACGCAGTTTTGGAAGCACCTGCACAATTTTTGGAATCACATCTCCTGCTTTTTCTACGACGACCGTGTCTCCAATCTTCAAACCTAGGCGCTCAATCTCATCCTCGTTGTGCAACGACGCGCGCGTGACCGTCGTTCCCATGAGTGTCACGGGTGCCATCACGGCTACGGGAGTGAGCGCTCCTGTCCGTCCGACGGAAACGACAATCTCTTGCACGGTCGTCGTGCCTTGTTCGGCAGGAAATTTCCACGCGATCGTTCCACGCGGTGTTTTTCCGATCACACCGAGTCGGGCAGACAAGGCATCCTCGTTCACGTTCACCACGACACCATCGCACCAATAAGGGAGGTCCTCGCGTTGTCTGAACATCTCTGCGTGAAAAAGCGCGACGTCATCCAGCGTCGCGCAAAGTCGATTAAAAGGATTTTGAGGTAGCCCGAGCAACGCAATCATTTCATGCGCCTGTTCATGCGTGGTTGTCCCGTAATCACCAACCATCGCATACCCAAAAAAAGACAAACGTCGTTCCGCGACGACTGTCGGATCTAGCTGACGGATAGAACCTGCCGCGGCATTCCGAGGATTTGCCAACAGTGCGTCTCCACGTTTTTTTAAAATTTTATTCAGATCTTCTAGTTGCTGTTTTGTCATGTACGCTTCTCCACGCACTTCTATTGAACCACGATGGTTCTCTAACACATCGCGCACGCGTTTTTCATCCAAACGACCACGGTGCTTATGAAGAAAGGACGCGAGTTCTGCTTCGGTCGGTCTGCGTAACGACAGCGGAATCGCTTCAATCGTTCTC
>CAYGGQ010000111.1:0-3132 GCA_964349535.1 uncultured Gammaproteobacteria bacterium
CTTCACTCCCGCAAGAAAAGTGTTTTCGCCGATTTTAGAAACTTTTATTTTCAGCATTCCATCTTCGTTGATAGTTCCAGCAATGACTTCGACTCCAACTGTTTTCCCAATGGGTTTGGATTCTCCTGTAACCATGGATTCATTCACGTCTGATTTCCCCTCCACCACCAGACCATCTGCAGCGATTTTCCCGCCAGGACGAACGACAATAATGTCTCCCACTTTCAGTTCTTCCAATGGAACCATATGGGTTTCATCCCCATGAACTACCTCCGCTGTATCTGGAAGTAGTTTTGACAACTCTTTCAAAGCTCCTTGTGCCCCCTGAACCGCTCTCATTTCGATCCAATGACCGAGAAGCATAATCGTAATCAGCGTGGTGAGTTCCCAAAAAAGGGTATGTCCCAGGCCTGCAAAAGTAGCGTAGGCGCTAAAAAGATAAGCTGCCGTGATCGCAATGGAGATGAGCGTCATCATGCCGGGCATTCTTGCTCTGACTTCTCTGAAGGCTCCGACTAGAAAAACCCAGCCTCCATAAAAGAACACGATGGAACCTAAAATGAGCCCGATATACTCAGAACCAGTAAAAGTAGGGGCTGCCCATCCCAAAAGGCGTTCGGGAAGCTCCGAGTAAAGAACCACCGGCACTGTTAACAGAAGACTTACGTAGAATTTTCGAGCGAAGATATTTACGTTGTGCCCTTCGTGCTTATTAAGTCCATTTTCCATTTCGTGATGTTCATGCTTTTTTACCTCGTGATCGTGCACTGGATTTTCTTTCCTCTTTGCAGGCAATAAATTCATCCCACACAGAGGGCACATTCCAGGCTTATCTTGCTGGATTTCAGGATGCATTGGACACGTGTAGATGATATTGTCTTGTGACATAAATGAGAGTTATTTTTTTCTTTGTGCAAGTTTGTAAACTTTTAGTATCTCCTCTACAGCCTTGTCTTCTTTTCCATTTTTCCTTTGCTCGATAACATGAGTGGAGAGGTGGTTTTCTAAGACCAAATCTTCAATGCCAGAGAGTGCTTCTTTAACCGCGCTGGATTGAGTGATTATATTTACGCAGTAGCTCTCATCCTCAACCATTTTTTGAAGACCACGAATTTGACCCTCAATGATTTTTAGTCTTCGTATGGCTTTGGATTTTATGTCTTTTCTCATATATACTGGATAATACCCCTTGGGGGTATTTTATGCAACTCTTGCAATCACCGAGTTGCTTATTCAATAGAACTAATGCTGTGAGCATAAAAATCAGGCTAAGTATTTTGAAAAATAAGTTGTACGTCGTGAAAAATCCAAGTCCTACACTGAAACCAAAAATGGATATGAGGGGAATCGTACAAAGCGTACAAAATATTGTGAAAAAACCGGTTAAAAAACCGAAGCCCAGTATTGAACCTGTCTTTGTACTTTTTACTATGGACTTTCTAAGCAAGTAAAGTCTCACTAAACCTGCCAAAATCAGCGCCGTTAAAACGCTGAGTAGCCCAGAGAAAACGACGTTCTTAATCGTGAGTGAACCTCCTACAACACAGGCTGGGACTTTTCCGACTGCCGGTAGGATTTTCATCACTTGGTAATAGCCATAAAAAATGGTCATTGCCAGTGCCAGGGTATAAAGCCATTGGAGGGGTTCTTTATGAATTTTTTGTAGTCCTTTCATTTATTCAAATTTTACAAGAATATTTTGCTTATCTTTAATGATGATCTGACTCGGGTCGGTGAATGTCTGGCCGTCGACTACAAAACTAATTTTTCCGGGCTCACCTGTGTTTTCACAGATATCCCCATTTTTGTAGTCTTCCAGGTTTTCACTCGTGATACTAAGCCCTGCGTTTTTGAAAAAGTTTGCCAAAGTAATATCGGATTCGTTGAGCACAAGGCCTTCTACGTGAACCAGGTTGTCGTCGTGACCATGAATGATGTCGTGATTGCCTGAGTCGCTTAGGTTTAGCGACTTTCCACAGGCTTCGTAAGAAATTGGGGCGTGCCAGTGGACTTCGGTGTCGGTTACCGGGTTAGAAACATCTTTCAGACTATTCACGAAGCCAAAAATCATGAGTGCAATGATAAGCCCAATAGTTCCATACACTAAGATGTCCTGCATCCAGCGATTTTTTAAAAATGTTGACATGAAGTTTAGGTTAGATTTTAGAGATTACTCTGGTGAGGGTTGCTTCAATAGTTTCTGCTAGAGATTTCAGGTTCGGATTATCAACCCTACTCATGGCTACTGAAGGACGAATGGCGCCAACGCGAACCGCACCCGTTTCATCCTCGTAAACAATCACGTTACATGGCAAGAAAAGGCCGATCTCCTCTTCCAGTTCCAATGCTTTAAATGCAGAGGGTGGATGGCATGCTCCCAAAATCAAGTAAGGGCGCATCTCTTTATCCAGTTTTTCTTTCATTTTAGCTCGGACATCAATTTCCGTAAGTACCCCAAAACCCTCTTCTTTTAAGGCCGATTTCACTAGTTCAACGGTCTCATCGAAAGGTTTCATACTGTAAGTAGAGATCGAGTAGTTAGTCATAAGAAAAGGTTAGTTGTTTTAGTGAGAGTTTTTTATAAACCGCGACACTCATGAGCAGAACACCCAAGAGTCCTAAAAGTGGGCGAATGGGTTCCAAGTAAGTGAGCAAGAGTCCTGACCCAAAAAGTAGTAAAAGAAGTTTATTACAGATTGGACAAGCAAACCCAAGGAATCCAAGCACACCGCCAATACCTGCTTTCTTGCTTGCACAAACGGGTGCATCCAATCCAAAAAATAAGCCCATCAGTATGGATTCAAGAATAAGAAATACATAATCGAGCCAATACACGGGTGTCATTCGTTGAAAAAATGGATTTTCATATACAGCCGTGACTCCACCAAAAATCACGAATACTGCAATGGATATTACGATTGTTTTTAAGATTTCTCTCTTTGAGAATTTTAGGTTCATTTTAGAAGTTCATTAAAGATTTGCTCAAAGGTTTCGTATGGGTATGCGCCAATAACAAGTTGTCCATTGATGACAAAACTTGGAGTTCCATTCATTCCTGCGGCCCTGCCAGCCGCAGAATCCTCGGCGATTTCGTCGTAGGATTTTTGTCCTTCTTGGCATTCTTTAAATTTG
>CAYGGQ010000112.1:0-3042 GCA_964349535.1 uncultured Gammaproteobacteria bacterium
GATCGCAGAACGCTTCGCGCGCTTATTGCTTGATCAACCGTCAGACCAACCGCTTGATGCTCATCCTGATTTTGCTCGTGTGCAGATCGAAGAAGGGGCTCGCGAACTCAACGTCAAACAGGCGCGAGCGCTGGTATCGCGCATGCAGCTCACGGCCGCGCGCGGCAAACGCAAAGTCGCGCTTATTGAACAGGCCGATCGTTTTGGCGATGAGGGCGCGAATGCGCTTCTCAAAGCTATCGAAGATCCTCTGGGCGACGCTACCTTTATCTTTGTCGCAGAACAACCCGAACGCCTCCCAGCTACCATTCGCTCTCGTACTGTGACCGTTCATGTTGAACGTGTTCGAAATCAAACCATCAAAGACTGGCTCATAGCCCAAGGTAACACCGAGACCTTAGCGGAAGACATGACCGTGCTCGCGCAAGGCTGCCCCGGTCTTGCCAAACGCTACGAAGAAGACGCCTCTACCTGGCAAGAACGACAGCAACAGATAAAAAAACTAATGACGGTTCTCGCAACCGGGTCCGCCGGACTTCAAATCCAAGAACTCGAGCGAATGGCGAAGACGATGGAAAGCCAGCCAGACCCAGAACAAGCCTGGCGCGAGTGTTTACTCCTCTTAATGCGCAGCCTTCGCGCTCGTTGGACGATCGCTCCAGAAGAGACCACACGCCTTGCGCACGGCCTTTGTCATGCCTGGCAATTAGCCGGTTCTTCGCTCTCGCCACGTCTTGCTCTTGAATGGTCGGCGCTTCAGCCGTATCTTATAGAGGATCTTTCGATCCCCTCTTTTCTTACTCCCTCTTACCTATGATCTTTTCTTTTCAAAAATCTCTGCGCTTGTTAACGCCGTTGCTTGTGTTGACGCTCGTGGGACAAGGCTGTCTCGGCGGTTCAAAACCCGTCGTCGTCGACGGTGGGGTCTTCCGAACGACGGATGCCGCTGTGCAATGGACGCATCTCAAAACGTTCAACATGGGAGCGAAGCTGGCCAGCGCTGCTAATGTTGGAACCGTCTCCGCCGCTTTTGATCCACAAGATCCATCCGCGCTCTACGTTGGTACAACGGAAAACGGCTTAATGCATTCACTCGATGGGGGTGATTCCTGGATGCCGGCAAAAGGGCTCTCCGTCGGACGCATTAATGCGGTTGCCGTGGACGCAAAAAATAAATGCGTGGTCTACGCCGCGCGCGCGAATCAGATTTTTAAAACCTCAAACTGTCTCCGCGACTGGAATCAAGTCTTCTTTGATCCCCGCACGGATAAAACATTCACGGCTCTGGCACTTGATTGGTTTAACAACAACATCATGTTCGCGGGGACAAGTGACGGGGACGTCTTTCGCTCGGACGACGCGGGTCGCTCTTGGCGCGTTTCTCACCGCGTCACAGGCGTGCGCATTAACAACATCGCTATTGATCCACGCGATTCACGCATCGTGTACGCGGCAACAGACGGCGCCGGCATCTTAAAGACAATCGACAGTGGTTCCACATGGAAACAAATCACGAAAGAACTTGAGGAATTTGATGCCGCTCGCCGTCCAACCGCCGTGGTTCTCGATCCAAACTCCGCGAATACTATCTACAACATCTCCAAATATGGCATCCTGCGTAGTAATGACGGCGGCGCAACATGGCTCGCGGTAAAACTTCCAACCCCTCCCGGCGCGATCGATATCAAAGCGTTATCGATTCATCCAAAAAACTCCCGTTCCCTTGTCTACGTAACCGATACCTCCATCGTCTTCACGGATGACGGCGGCGTCACCTGGACCCCGAAGAAACTCCCAACCGCGCGTGGTGTCAGCTGGGTTCTCTACAGCACCGCAACCAACAACCCCCTCTACCTCGGCGCCATGCCCATCCCCCAATCAAATTCGTTGTTCTAGAAAACAAAACCAACACCCCGCCTCTCGCGAGAGGCGGGGTGTTTTTTGTGACACACCGCCCTTCTGTCGTCCTGAGCGGAGTCCGACGAAGCCGAAGGATCTTGAACCCTTCGGCATGATCGCTCAAGATCCTTCGACTCGTCATCTTACTTCTTGTTCTTTCGTGACTCACTCAGGACGACAGAGAGATACAAAGACAACAAAAGTCAAATTTTATAACCATGAAATTAAACTTACTCCGTTGACGGAATAGGCTATCTATGACAAGATTTGATTAAATTTTCGTCTCTTCTATGCCCAATCTTATCGATGCTCATCAGCCTGATTTTCAAAACGTAATCGATCATTTTTATAAAGAATTACAGAGCCTGCGCACCGGCCGTGCCTCAACGGCCTTGGTTGATGCCATCCGCGTTGAAGTCTACGGTCAGCCCATGGATCTCAAGTCTGTCGCCTCCATTACTACGCCAGATGCAAAAACGGTTCAGATCGAACCTTGGGACAAGGGCATTGTGAAAGACATTGAAAAAGCGCTGGTGGATGCCTCCCTCGGCATGCAACCAAACGTCGCCGGCACCGTGATCCGCATGTCGATGCCACCGATGACAGAAGAAGGACGCAAAAACCTCGTCAAAGTGCTCCATCAAAAATCAGAAGCCGCTAAAATCAGCGTACGCAACCTCCGTGAGAAAATTAAAACAACGATCGTAGATCAGGAAAAGGCAAAAGAAATCTCGGAAGATGACCGCCGACGTCAGCTTGAGCAACTTGAAAAAGTCATTGCCGAATGGAACGCAAAAATCGTGAGCACGACGGAAGAAAAGGAAAAAGAAATCCTGACCATTTAACACCACACCCATGCCCATTTCCCCCGAACAAAAAATGGATCTGCTCGTTTCGCTCTGTAAGCGACGAGGTTTTGTCTATCCAGATTCAGAGATCTATGGCGGATTTGCAAACGCCTGGGATTACGGTCCGTACGGTGTTGAACTCAAAAACAACATCCGCGATGCGTGGTGGAAACGTTTTGTGCATGGCCGCGAAGACATGGTAGGCGTTGATACTCCTATTATTCAGCATCCAAAAATCTGGGAGGCCTCTGGCCACCTCCAAAACTTCGCTGACCCGCTCATGGAATGCAAAAAG
>CAYGGQ010000113.1:0-3038 GCA_964349535.1 uncultured Gammaproteobacteria bacterium
CTCCTTGGGGAACCAGGGGTTGGAAAGACGGCCGTCGTCGAAGGTCTTGCGCAGCGTTTATCCACGGGAGACGTTCCAGACGCGCTTCAAGGAAAACGAATTCTTGCGATTGATCTTGCGCTCATGGTCGCGGGCACCATGTATCGTGGTGAATTTGAGGCACGCCTCAAACAGCTTGTGGAAGAAGTAAAGGCGGATAAAAATGTGATTTTATTTATCGATGAAATTCACACCATCGTTGGAGCAGGTTCAACCTCTGGGTCGCTCGACGCGGCCAACATCATGAAACCCGCGCTCGCGCGAGGCGAAATCCACTGTATCGGCGCGACGACTTGGGCAGAATACAAAAAACACATCGAACCGGATGCGGCGCTTGAACGACGTTATCAGCCCATGGAAATTGACGAGCCTTCTGCTGAACTGACGCGGCGCATGCTGGAAGGATTACGCGGTCGCTACGAAGAACATCACGGCGTGCGTTATGAAGCCGCGACGCTTGATGCGGCTGTGCGTTTAGCGGATCGGCATCTCAATGATCGTTTCTTCCCAGACAAGGCCATTGATCTTTTAGATGAGGCCGCCTCTCTCGTGAGCGCAAAACGTCGTTCAGGAGAGCCCATGGAACGTTTGCGCGCGCTTGATATTGCGCTCGATGCCATGCGCGAAACGAAGGACCAAGCCGCGAAAGAACAAAATCTTGAAGGAGCGAGCAAAGCCTTGGCGGATGAAGAACGGCTTCTGAAAGAAAAAAAGACCTTGGAACGCACGCTCAAACAAGCGCGTACCGCGGAGCGTCTTCCGGTGACCGTGGAACACGTCGCCCAGGTTGTTGCGCGTTTATCCCGCGCGCCGTTGGCTCTGATCTTAGCCGGTGAACGTGAGCAGCTCGCGACCCTCGAACAAAATTTAACCGCCCTGATTTTTGGACAAAGCGATGCCATCAAAGCCGTTTCTGAAACCATTCGACAAGCGCGCCTTGGATTATCCGACCCTAAACGACCCAAAGCCAGCCTGTTGTTCGTTGGTCCGTCGGGGACAGGAAAGACCGAACTCGCTCGCGCGCTCGCGACAGAACTGTTCGGCCGTGAAGACGCCCTCGTCAAAATTGACATGTCTGAATTTGCCGAAGGTCATTCCATTTCTAAACTCCTCGGTTCTCCCGCGGGCTATGTTGGTTATCGCGAAGGTAACCGTTTGACGGATACGATTCGCAAACACCCCCATGCCGTATTGCTGTTTGATGAATTCGAAAAAGCGCATCCCGATGTCCAACATCTTTTATTGCAGGCCTTGGAAGATGGAAGCTTGAGTGATGCCACAGGTCGTCGCGTCTCCTTTCGTCATGCCTATGTCGTGCTCACCTCCAACGCGGGTTCGGAGTTTGTCAATCGGACACCGCTTGGTTTTGGTGATGCGTCCCAGAGCACGCGCCATTATGAAACCTACATCAAAGAGCAGTTATCCGACCGTTTCAAACCTGAACTGCTCAATCGCCTCGATCGCATCGTCATCTTTCGTCCGTTGGAACGTGAGGCTCTGAAGGCGATCCTGCGTCGCGAGCTGGATCAAATCTTATCGCGTTTACAATCCGCGCAAAAAGTCGCCTACACCGCCGGCGACGATGTGTTGGACTGGCTGCTCTCGCGCGAACTTCCTCAAGAAGAAGGCGCGCGCGCCATCCGCCGTATCGTCGAACGAGAAATTACGGCACTCCTTGGCCGCGCACTTGTTGAACAGCCACAGAAGCGAAAATGGAAATTGAAAGTGACGAATAAACAGTTAAAATTAGCATAAAAGAAAAACCCCCCTTCGCTTTAAGCTTCGGGGGGTTAGGGATTAGAGAATCTCCTGTTCGACGAGCGCGTCTTCCACGGCCTCGTGCATACCGGAAATGAAGGTAAAGTCTCCGCGGTCTTGCGTGGGAAAGGCGCCTGATAGCAACCCTGCCTCACGTCGACTCAACCACTCCTCATCCGACATCCCTGTGGCGCTTGAGTAGCCCTCAACCAAAAAGCGCGCTTCCTGCATCACCTGTTCAGGCAGGGTCATCGCAAGATGCCTCGCGCGCTCGGCACCGACTTCATCATCGTTGCGCAAAGCCTCCTCAAGCTCCTGACGGCCGATAAGCGCTGGCGTCGCCTTTCCAAGACCATCAGACTCCGGCGTAAAGATCTTCCGCCAACGATCCCATGTGGGCACGTCTGGCGCGAAAGCGACAAACGTACGCATGACACCGGCTGTTGCCTGACCGTTTGTCTCGGACAAGTAACAGCGGACTTGACTCGTATCACCGTATTGCATGGCCTGCGCGATTTCAAGCGCGATCTGCGTATCGCGAATCTTTTCAAAAAGTTCCCGAAGGGCGGCCACGTGAGCCGTTTCTACATCGTCACCCCAACCGGAGAGAAGTTCATGTGGGTCCAAGGCGCCCCCCACAAGCGCGAGACGGCCACAGTATCCCGGGCAGGGGTGCAAATGATCCTTACGCACAAAAGCAAACTCCTCGCCGTCTGGCGACACTGGAATGATACCGACGCCTGTCCACGGATGAGCGTAGCTCGTCTCATTCCATCCATTCATGATCTTATTCGCTGCGATTTGTAAGAGGCAGGGAATAAGACTCAAGGAGTCATGCTCTTCCTTGCGCAAGCGTTCCATCGCTTGCTCAAAAGCATAGCCTTCAAGGGAGCTCATCACGGCCACACGCTGAAAAAGAGGTGGGTGGAGACGAGTGAGTCCAGGCATCCCACGCCCTTTTCCATCATCCACAAGAATCTGGTAGCTCCCGTCAGGAAACCGTATCAGTGCTGCGGTACGACCGGGAGCCTGATCGGAAAAACCTAACATGCGATGAATCGCAAGCGCGCTTGGTTCCTTCGCATGAACTTTCTTTTCAGGAACAAAAGGCAATTGAAACGTGTGGCCGATGAGGTGTTCTGGGATGGTAATGCTGTACATGAGCGACCTCCTTGGTGAAGGGTTTTTGTGAAAAGAACGTTGATTTCATTACCATACATCCTCCGCCCCGTCAACCACTT
>CAYGGQ010000114.1:0-3032 GCA_964349535.1 uncultured Gammaproteobacteria bacterium
TCTCCAGATGGCTCAGTACTTTCTTCCTTTTTTGTATTTTGCGAAATATCCATAACCGATTGTCCCGTCTTTAATCCAGCATGACGGCGACTCACAAAACGACTCCCAACCTCGAGCCCTTCCTCTATTTCTACTCGATCTCCAACCGCCTTCCCGGCCCTAACCGTTTGAGGACGAATTTTTCCATTTTCCATTACAAGCCACACATTTGATAACTCATTGTCATCCCACCAAAGAGCGGTGAATGGAATCAAAATGGGGGCGGAAGCTTGGATCATTGGAGTGACTCGAACAGAGGCATGTACCGGCCAATCGACTGCTTCCACAAAATCAGCATCCGCCATATAGAACCCTTTCTCGTCTAAGGCGAGGCCCACACCAACTACTTTTGCTTTCTTGCCGCCAAAAGGAAAACCAGGCAGCTCAATTTTTATCTCATCACCCGCCAGAGGCACGCGCATGTCGCTTGGCACGCGAAAACGCACAAATTTTTCCGTTGCTTTCTCACTGCTTATGCCAATAAGGGGTGTTTCAGGACTAACATGATCTCCCATATTTTTGAAAATAGCAGACACGACCCCTGTTTGCGTTGCGACGATATCTTGTCCGGCGACGCCGGCGGCAATAATTCCATAAGCGGCCTCGGCGCCGCGCACCTCCGCCTGTGCCATAGATATCTCTCGATTTAATTCACTCATCTTCCGATCAAGGTCTATTTTTTCTTTGGCATATTCCGTATCCACGTCAGCAATGAGTTTATTTTTAAGAGCCACAGATCCTTGCGCGGCTGAATCTGTATTGAAGGAAGTTGTTTTAGCACCGGCCAGTTCTTTCTCGCGCTCCGCACGAATTTTACCTAACTCCGCTTGCTTTAAGACTATGGTTGATTGAGCTTCTTTATACTCATTAAGTGCATCAATCATGTCTTTTTGGTCATCAGCGAGCTCCGTACGAACATCATTCAGTTCGTCTTGTGATAAACCCTCAGTCCCGCTGATGGTTGAACTAAGAAGATCCTGACTCGCTTTCACAAAAGCAAGAGCGAGATCGTCCGGAAGAACATCTGGATCTTTGAGCGCATCTAAAAGCCGACCCAGGGTACGGCGATAAGCATCTTGTGTCGTCGTATTGAGAACACCGACTCCCGACTTAAAAGACATGTTGGCAGCCCCAACACTCGTTGAAGGGCTTGTGCCGGAATAAGAGAGTCGACCTGCCGTTCGCTGGATAAGGCGTTCTATAGCTACTCGTAAAGATTGGCGCTTGAGCGGCAGCGCTATTCTCGCCTGATCTAATTCTGCTTGTGCGGCTTGAAGAGAAGCCTCTTTATTCGATTCTATGGCCGTGAGTTCTTGAGAAGCCCCTTCTCTGGAACGTAAGGCTTGTTCCGCTTCACGTTCAGCCACCTGTAAAGAGACGTCACGATTGTGATTAAGAACTGATTTTAATTGTGCCAGCTGTCCTCGAGCCTCCTGAGCTAACTTTGCTGTTGCCTCCGCTTGTGCACGAGCGCGGATAATCGCTTGCGAGCGTTCCGCTAAAGCAGAGCTTAACTCCAAGGTTGCGGGGGGTGGCGTCAATCGACCCAGGATCTGACCTTTTGTCACCCTTTGACCAAGCTTCACTCGCCATTCGGCGATTTGCCCTTCACGGGACGGATGCACCTGAACATCTGTCGTAGACAAAATTTCGCCTGGCCAAGAATAACTTGAAGCATTCAGGCTCGCGGCGGATGTATCGACAACCGTTTCTACCCCAATACTCGCCGACCGTTCCACATTCGTGGAAGGCGTTCCTGGCTCTTCTCCATCATGACCAGCGCTCGCAAGGGCAAAATTGATATAGATCCCTCCAATAATGAATACTCCTGTGATAGGTACGGCTAAATAAGCCCACTGTTTTTTGGATATTCTCATACAAGTAGCTCTGATGGTTTAGTGACCGCCACCGTGTCCGCCATTATCCTGTCCTTGGCTATTTGTCGCAGGAGTCGCTTGACCATCTTCATTCACATCGACCGTGATGGGGAAAGTTTTAATAGAACCGTTTATGTTAAATTGAGCGTACAGGGTGTAGCGGCCCTTGCTTGGGAATGTACCCTCAAAGACAACTTTTCCATCTTTAGGCTGATCTTCGGTCACCGGATGAACATGGAAAAAGTCATCCGCGTCCGTATGACGAAGTTCGACGACGTGGCCGTATGCACCAAGATACGGTTTCAGATTCGTAACAGGTTTTCCGCTTTGAGTAACGATAAACGTCCATTGTTTTACCTCCTTTGTTTTGAGTGGTTGATCAATCATGAGCTTAGCCATGTATTCGCCATCTTGGGCTGACCAATCCGTATTTGGTTCGGGAGCTTTTCCGTTTTGCGTTCCGCCGCCAATCGTGATGGGTACGCGCAAAACAGACGCCTCTTCTTCAACAGGTGCAATATCGACATACATTTGATACACGCCTTGGTCGGCAATGACCGCTTTAACAATCCACAAGTCGTTCACGAATTCCGGATGAAGATGCTGAAAGCGCGTCATATCATCTCGCACCAACAGCAAGTGCATCTTTTTTTCATGCTCGATCTTAAGGTCGCTTGGACCAAAAGCATGACCATCTTCTCCGAAAAGCTTGAAAGCGAGTTCCGTTTCGCCGGGCTTTAGAGAATTTTTATTTTTTAGATCCACGCGAGAACCGGCGAGTTTAGCGATATGTTCACCGTCAGAAGCGTGATCATCCGTACCCATCATGTTTTCACATCCCTCGGGACCACATGAAGGCGTAGTGGTTTTTGCCTGTTCTTCCGTTTTTTGTCCTGGCTGTAGAGGGTCAGGCGTTTTTTGATCGATTGCTGTAGAACAGCCAGCGCCAAGAAAAATTGTTACAAGAATCGGGGCAAGGAATTTGATAGTCATAAGGTTCGTTATTTTCAAGTGATAAAAATAGAAAGAATCAAAAATCGAAAAGAAGACGAATCTATATTCGTCGTCTAGAAAAACTCAAATTTAAGAACGATACACTCCCAAAAATGCCTGTGT
>CAYGGQ010000115.1:0-3016 GCA_964349535.1 uncultured Gammaproteobacteria bacterium
TCTTTAATCCATTCACAAGCGTGCTGCGGATCCACGTGTTCGCGATAAAGATCAATTAGATCTCGGTGCCGCATCGTGCCGGGATTCACGGTATGAAAAATGCCTTCGGCGCGTTTTTCGATAAGTTGACGACAGGCGAGTACGAGGTCATCAACAACCGTGACGCTATTTTCAACGTCGATGACACGCGGATATTTTGTAAGCTTATCAATTAAATTTTTGGAGGAAGGCGTATGATCGATCGGCATGCGTAAACGCGCGATACCAACATGAGGCAGGCGAGACAAGATGAGATCTGCCGCGTATTTGGAGCGCGTGTAAAACGCGACCGGATTCGCCGCGTCTTCCTCCTTCCATCCGCGTGGATCAGGTGAAGCGCCATAAAAGACACAACCCGTTCCAAGGTGCAGCAGATAAATATTTTTTTCTTGGCAGGCCTCGGCAAGCACAAGCGGACCGATCGTGTTTGATCGAAGGGTCTCGAGTTGATGCGTCTCACACCAATCGACGTTCGGGGTTCCTGTTTTTCCAGCCGCGTTTACGACCGCGTCCGGTTTAAATTCCTCGAGGTCTTTTAAGACCGCCTCTTTGTCATCAATACGCGCGGTCGAGATTGCCGCTTCGGGCCACGCTTCGGCCATGCGTGTGCCAATAAAACCTTTGCCGAAAATCAAGATTTTCATAGGTTGTTTCGCCTGGTTCTTAACATGAGTGACAGTGCTTGAGGAGGCTTTCGTCAAGAGGGGCTGCCACCATTCTTGATGTGCCACGAACCAGTTGATCGTTTGTTTTAGCCCTTCTTCAAACGTGTGCGTCGTGCGCCAGCCAAGCTCTTGTTCCGCCTTGCGACTTTCAAGCGCGTAGCGTCGATCATGGCCTTTCCGGTCCTCGACGAAGTTCAAGAGGGTGTGCGGTTTGTGAAGATATTCAAGAATTGTTTTTGCAACATCCATGTTGGCGCGTTCCGCATGACCGCCAAAACAATACGTCTCGCCTACGCGACCACGTTCAATCACGACCTCGATGCCGCGACAATGGTCTTCGACATGAATCCAGTCGCGCACGTTGCGTCCATCGCCATAGATCGGTAACGGCAAGTCGCGTAACGCATTCACGATCATCAAAGGAATGAATTTTTCTGGAAAATGATACGGGCCGTAGTTGTTGGAACAATGGCTGATGGTAACGGGCAGACCGTGGGTATGAAAATAAGAGGAACACAAATGATCAGAGCCGGCTTTTGCGGCAGAGTAAGGGCTGCGTGGGTTGTAGTTGCTTAATTCGTTGAAGGCGCGTGGATCATCGAGCGTAAGACTGCCGTACACCTCATCGGTCGAGACATGATGAAAACGTTTGATCTGATTGCCACGTCGTCGCGCTTCTTCGAGCAACGTGTGCGTGCCGAGAATGTTTGTTTTAAGAAAGACCTGACTCGCATCAATAGATCGATCCACGTGAGATTCAGCGGCAAAGTGTACGACGACGTCTACGCCCTCCACGGCACGATGGACGATGTTCGCGTCACAGATGTCACCGTAAATAAAGTGGTGACGTGACTCATCAATTCCGTCTAAGTTATGTAAATTCCCTGCGTAGGTAAGCGCATCTAAATTGACGATGTCATCCGTTGGATGGTGTTTGAGCCAGTAACGGACAAAATTTGAGCCAATGAATCCGGCTCCGCCGGTGACAAGCAATCGCATAGGTGTTTTGACGGGGAGTTTAGATGACTGTTAACGTAGCCGTAGAGCTGACCTTAGCAAAGCAGAATCGAGGTCGCAATATATGACTTTCCCCCTTATTCGTTGGCTATCTCATCCCCACGAGGAACGGGCTGATCTTGCGGTTATCATCGTGAATTGGAATGTCAAAGAGGTGTTATTAGAGAATTTGAAGATGCTATCTGAAAGTCGGGGGAGTATTTCAGCTGAATGTATCGTGATGGATAACGCTTCAAGCGATGGGAGTGTCGAGGCGGTGCGTCAGATGTTCCCACAGGTGCATGTCATTCCAAATAAGGAGAACGTGGGATTTGCGCGGGCGAATCAACAGGGGATAGAGATGATGAACGCGCGTCATTGTCTGTTGCTAAATCCAGATATGCGTATCGCGACAGATGCTCTGCAGAAGACGGTGGAATATCTAGATACGCATACGGATGTTGGAGTTGTTGGAGCGCATCTGTCGACGACGAGTGGACAGACTTTTCCCTCCGTTCGTCATTTTCCAGATTTTTGGTCACAGCTCGCTATCTTATTTAAGATGCCACACTTGTTTTCGCATCTGCTTGATCGTTATCTTTGGACAGATTTCGATTATAGTCGAGAGCAATCCGTTGATTCCGTTCGCGGTTCCTACTTCGCGATCAGTCGTGGGGCGTTAGATAAGTTTGGTGGTTTGGATTGCCGTTATTTTTTGTGGTTTGAAGAGGTGGATTATTGTCGTCAGGTTGTCGCCGCTGGTTGGCGTGTCATGTACGTACCATCGATCCATGCGACTGATCTTGGCAGTCGCAGTTTTAAACAGACGCGTCTTTTTTTGTCGCAGTCACGCATGATGCGATCGTTGATTCAGTATTTTCAAAAATGGCATCCGTGGTGGCAGGCTGGCGTGTTTCAATTATTACGACCACCGCTTTTATTGAGTGCGTGGATCACGGACAGACTCCTTTGTCTTTTTAAGGTGAAGGAGTATCGTCGTGCACGAACGTAGCTATGGCACGCGTCGCTGTTCAAATGTTGCTTTATCGCAGTTCTGCGCACTTGGCGTTTGCTTTGGAAAAATTAAAAGCGCAGACGTTTCATGATTGGGAGCTGCTTCTTGTAGAGAATTCAGAAGATGCGGGGGAAGCAGCACGAGCGGAATCTCTTTTGAAGGCGTCTGGCATTCCTTATCGTTTGACGATCAATAAGAAGAACGTTGGTTTTTCTGTGGGTCATAATCAGCTTTTCAACCAAAGCAATGCGGAGTTCGTGTTGGTTTTGAACGATGACGCATTTTTAGAGCCTGATTATAT
>CAYGGQ010000116.1:0-3012 GCA_964349535.1 uncultured Gammaproteobacteria bacterium
TGTCAAAGATCGTTGATAGAAAGGCTAATCTTATTTTCGAGTTTCGTCAATCCTTGCGTTTCGTGTCCTTCCGAGGCAAAATCGGCGCAATGGAAAACGTGCTGGAAGGGTTGAACGAAGCGCAGTTGAAGGCGGTCACGCATGGTGATGGGCCACTTTTGATCGTGGCAGGTGCGGGGACAGGGAAGACGACGGTGTTGACGAGGCGTTATGCGTACTTGTTACAACAACCGGGGATGTCAACCGATCGGCTGCTAGCGCTGACGTTTACCGAAAAAGCAGCGGGAGAGATGGAGGATCGTGTGTTGAAGCAGCTATCAACAGGCGCCTACGATTTTTGGATTTCTACGTTTCATGGTTTTTGTCAGCGCGTGCTGGAAGAGCATGCGCTAGAAATTGGGTTGCCAAATCAATTTAAGATGCTGACGCCGACGGATACGTGGTTGCTTTTGAAACGTCGGTTCGCGGAACTGCCTTTGGATCATTATCGACCTTTAGGAAATCCATTAAAGTTTTTACGTGGGTTGATTCAACATATCTCACGTGCGAAAGATGAAGGGGTGATGCCGGAACAGTACCTATCTTTTGCACAGAACGCGGCATTGGATGGTGACACGGAGGTGATTCTTGGAGAAAAACGACGGTTGCAGGAACTGGCTGACCTGTATTTCGCTTATCGTAATATTTTGTTGGATGAAGGGGCGTTAGATTTTGGAGATCTTATTTTAGAAACGTTGCGCTTGTTTCGTGAACGACCCGCCACGTTGGAAAAATATCGTGCGCAGTTTCGGTTCGTGATGGTAGATGAGTTTCAAGATACGAATTGGGCGCAGTATGAGCTCATCAAGTTGCTGGCTGGTCCTAAACGGAATGTCACGGTTGTGGGAGATGATGATCAGGCAATTTATAAATTTCGTGGAGCGTCGCTTGCAAATATCTTGCAGTTTCGTGATGATTTTCCGGAAGCCGTGACGGTTGCGCTGACGCAGAATTATCGTTCCCGTCGGGAGATTTTAGACGCGGCGTATCATTTTATTAAAAAGAATAACCCGAATCGGTTGGAGGTGCGTCTGAAAGATACGGGACTATCGAAGCAGTTACAGGCTGAACGAGGGGAGGGTGGAAGGGTGGAGGTGTTGTGGCATCGCACGATTGAGGATGAAGCGGAAGCGGTCGTGGAAAAATTGAAACAGTTAAAAACACAATCAACCGAATTGCTATGGAGTGATTGCGCGATCCTCGTTCGATCAAATGATGGGGCCGAGCCTTTCGTCCGCGCTCTAGAACGAGCTGGTGTTCCATTTCAATTTTTTGCCCTGCGTGGGTTGTACGCAAAACCCGTGGTGTTGGATGTCGTCGCACTCCTTTCGTTGCTTGATGGTTATCATGAATCCGCATCGGTCTGGCGCGCGCTGACCTTACCCTGTTACCCCTTTCCCGCGAAGGATATTGCGGATTTATTGCAGTACGCAACGCGTAAGGGTGTTCCATTGTGGACGGCAGTGAAGGATGCGGCACAGGGAAAGTCTGAAGCGCGTATTAGTAACGATGGTTTACGCTTGGCGGATAAAATGGTGAGTCATGTGGAAAATTTGGCGGAGACAGCTCGTCGGGAACCGCCGCTTAAAGTATTGCAGCTTGGATTGGAGAAGAGCGGGTATTTAGCCGCCGTGTTGCGTTTACCAGAACGTGAAAAACGAGAGGCGTTGCAATACTTGAATGCATTTGCAGATCGCCTGCGTCGGTACGAATCCTCGACGCATGGGCCGACGGTGCGTGGATTTTTGGAAGAGTTTCGATTGGAGGTGGAGAGCGGAGAAGAGGGGGCGTTGAATACAGATCCGGATGCAGGGCCAGAGCTGGTAAAGGTGTTGACGGTTCATGCCGCGAAAGGTCTGGAATTCAAACATGTTTTTGTCGTCTCGCTCGTCGATCAGCGTTTTCCCACCCGCGCCAGATCGGAGTCGATCCCATTACCTGATGGTTTGGTGCAAGAACGTTTGCCGGAAGGGGATGCGCATTTGGAAGAAGAGCGTCGATTATTTTATGTGGCGTTGACGCGTGCTAAAGATACGCTGACGCTAACGGGTGCCACGTCCTATGGAGGTTCGCGAGCGAAGAAACCCTCGGTTTTTTTTGAGGAAGCAGGTCTTTCTGTGGAGGCGTTGGTGGTAGCCGTGGGGGATGATGCAAAGCGTTTACAGTTGCCGCAGATGGAAGGATCGATCGATGAACGGCCGATTACGCATTATGAATTGAAGCGGAAATTTAGTTTTACGCAGCTTGCCGCGTTTCGAAAATGTCCTTTGCAATATAAGTTTGCGCACATCTACCGTATTCCGGTGTTAGGGTCGTATCAAAAAAGTTTTGGACAGTCGATGCATTTGGTGTTTCAACGGATGTTGGCGTTGCATTTGATGCGTGGGCAAGCGGTACAGGGGAATTTGTTTGATGCGGCAGGAACGTATGATGGACCGGTGACGCCAGGAGGGTTTCGTGTGACGGAGGAAGAATCGGTCAAGATGTTTGAAGAGGCGTGGATTGATGAATGGTATGAAAATAGAGAGCGTCATGATGAATATAAAAAGAAAGGGCGTGGGGCTGTGCGACATTTTTGGAAAGCTTGTGCCGAGCAAGCGCCAAATGTACTTGAAGTGGAAAAAGATTTTACGTTGGTGCTTGGGCAACACTCATTAAAAGGAAAGATCGATCGCGTCGATCGGTTGCCGGATGGATCGGTCGCGGTGTTTGATTACAAAACAGGGGAGGCGAAGGAGACGTTGAGTGCTGAAGATAAGGAACAGCTCTATTTGTATCAGGTGGCGTTGGAAGAAAGAGGGTTGAAGGTTGGTCGTTTAGCTTACGTGTATGCGCTTGATTGGGTCATTAAAGACGTGGATCTACTCACGGGGGATGAGCGAGAGAAGTTCTTAGAAAAGGTGACGGGAAGGATGGATGAAATACTACTGTCGGATTTCAAACCAACGCCGGAGCCATTCACGTGCAAGTTTT